>JAZULD010000001.1:0-15298 GCA_045643625.1 Acetatifactor sp.
AAGAGAGTTAATAAGACCGATGTTAGGACCTTCAGGAGTTTCGATAGGACACATTCTACCGTAGTGAGAATAGTGTACAACTCCAACCTCGAATCCGGCACGGTCTCTTGACAGACCGCCGGGGCCCAGTGCGGAGAGACGTCTCTTATGAGTCAGCTCACCTAAGGGGTTGTTCTGGTCCATGAACTGGGACAGCTGGGAAGATCCGAAGAACTCCTTAACTGCTGCAGTCACGGGCTTGATATTGATCAGACTCTGAGGGGAAATATCCTCAGCGTCGTGTGTGGTCATACGCTCACGAACCACTCTCTCCATTCTGGAAAGACCGATTCTGTACTGATTCTGAAGCAGCTCACCAACCGCACGGATACGTCTGTTGCCAAGGTGGTCGATATCGTCATCGTTGCCGAGGCTGTACTCTAAGTGCATGTTGTAGTTGATGGATGCGAAGATATCAGACTTGGTGATGTGCTTGGGAACCAGCTCGAATGCATTCTTGGCAAGTGCCTCTGCCAGAGCCTCAGCGTCATCGCCGAACTCGTCTAAGATCTGCTTTAATACAGGATAGTAAACAAGCTCATGGATACCGAACTCCTTGGGATCGCAGTCCACATAGTGAGTTAAGTCTACCATCATATTGGAAAGAACCTTAACGTTCCTCTCCTCTGCCTGGATGTATACGAAGGGAACTGCTGCGTTCTGGATCTGATCTGCCAGTTCAGCGCTTACCTTGGTACCTGCCTCAGCGATAACCTCGCCGGTGGAAGGATCCACTACATCTGCAGCCAGGATCTGATGTCTGATTCTGTTCTTCAGAGCCAGCTTCTTATTGAATTTATAACGTCCAACCTTTGCCAGATCATATCTACGGGGGTCAAAGAACATGGCATTGATCAGGCTCTCTGCACTCTCGACACTGAGAGGCTCACCGGGACGGATCTTTTTGTACAGCTCAAGCAGACCTTCCTGGTAATCCTGGGAGGTATCCTTAGCAAAGCTTGCCTCGATCTTGGGCTCGTCGCCGAATAAGTCTCTGATCTCGTCGTTGGTACCAACTCCGAGAGCACGGATCAGAACAGTGATCGGAACCTTACGGGTTCTGTCTACGCGCACGTAGAAAACATCGTTGGAGTCAGGCTCGTACTCCAGCCATGCACCACGGTTAGGAATTACGGTACAGGAGAACAGTCTCTTACCGATCTTATCGTGTCCGATACCGTAGTAGATACCGGGAGAACGAACAAGCTGGCTTACGATAACACGTTCTGCACCGTTGATGATGAAGGTACCGGTATCGGTCATCAGGGGAAGGTCTCCCATGAAGATCTCATGCTCGGTGATCTCTTCCTTCTCTTTATTATAGAGGCGTACCTTTACCTTTAAGGGAGCTGCGTAGTTCGCATCTCTCTCCTTGCACTCCTCAATGGTATACTTTACATCGTTCCTGCAGAGCTCATAGTCCACAAATTCCAGGCTGAGTGAGCCGCTGTAGTCGGCGATGGGAGAGATATCGTCAAAAGCCTCTTTCAGACCCTCGTCTAAAAACCACTGATAGGAGTCCTTCTGGACCTCGATCAGGTTGGGTATCTCTAATACCTCTTGCTGTCTTGAATAACTCATACGCATAACCTTGGAACCGGCAATTGGACGTATTCTGTTTTTTTCCATTGACATTTCACCCCGTTCTTTCTAAATTGGCGCTTATTTCGCTTGCATCGAAAGAAAAACCGCGGTTTCGCCCCGATTTTTGCGCAAAATAAGCCTATATCCGCAAAATAAAGCATTTTATATGATAACACAAGGGATTTTAGCCGTCAAGGGAAATTTTTTGTGATTTGTGAGATGTTTTTAGAAAAATTTTAGAATTCCGGAAAAAAAGATAAACCGGGCTGCCGTATACACGGCAGTCCGGTCTGCATTTGATATCAGATGGTATCGAGGTTAAATTACTTAAGGGTAACCTTAGCGCCAACTTCCTCGAGCTTCTTCTTGATCTCTTCAGCCTCTTCCTTAGAAGCAGCTTCCTTAACAACCTTGGGAGCGTTGTCAACAACGTCCTTAGCTTCCTTCAGACCAAGACCGGTTACTTCACGAACAACCTTGATAACCTTAACCTTCTCGGAACCTACCTCAGTAAGCTCTACATCGAACTCGGTCTTCTCTTCTACTTCTACTGCGGGACCTGCTGCTGCAACTACAACACCTGCTGCTGCGGATACGCCGAACTCTTCTTCACAAGCCTTTACAAGATCATTTAACTCTAATACGGATAACTCTTTGATAGCATCGATTAATTCCTGAGCTGTTAACTTAGCCATTTTATTTTCCTCCATTAATAATTTAATATTGTTGATTGATAGATTATTGTTCCCGACAGATTATTCTGCTGCGGGAGCTTCTTCTGCAGGTGCTTCTGCAGGAGCTGCTTCACATGCGTCAGCGCCGCCCTTTTCAGCGATCTGCTTAATAACGCGAGCGAAGTTGGTGATAGGACTCTGCATGCTGCCAAGCAGTCTGGAAATAAGCACTTCTCTGGAAGGAATGCTTGCGATCACATTCATGCCTGCTGCATCGTATACAGTACCTTCTACTACACCGGCCTTCATCTCCAGCTTGGGAGCCTTCTTGGCGAACTCAGCGATAACTCTTGCGGGTGCGGTTGCATCCTCGGTAGATACTGCCATTGCACTGGGACCGTTTAAGTAAGGAGCTAATCCTTCGAACTCGGTTCCCTTGAATGCAAAGTTCATCATGGTGTTCTTGTAAACAGTGTAGTTTACTCCGGCTTCACGGAGAGACTTACGAAGAATGGTATCCTGCTCAACGGTAAGACCACGGTAATCAACGAGTACTACGGACTTCGCGTCTTTGATCTTAGCAGAAATCTCTTCTACGATGGGCTGTTTTAATTCAACCTTTGCCATTTTTTTACCTCCTTATAGACTTTAGCCGAAAGCGTATATCATCTATAAATAAAAAATCTCTCTGAAGACACAGAGAGAATGCAGATAGATCTGATATATTCTGTCTCCTCGGTAGGACTTACGCGCATCTAAAACGCACCTACTGTCTTCGGCCCGGTTTTTCAAACCATTATGTACTATACCACAGGGGGATCGAGATTGTCAACCCCCCTGTTATAGTTTAAATTAGAGCTTTACAGAGTTAACCTTAACGCCGGGGCCCATGGTGCTGGTCAGGGTTACACTTCTTAAGTACTGACCCTTAAGTGCGCTGGGCTTAGCCTTGATGATTGCGTCCATAAGTGCGTTGAAGTTCTCAAGCAGAGCTTCCTCGGTGAAGGAAACCTTACCAACGGGTACATGTACGATGTTGGTCTTATCAAGTCTGTACTCGATCTTACCTGCTTTGATATCAGCGATAGCCTTAGCTACATCCATGGTTACGGTACCTGCCTTAGGGTTAGGCATTAAGCCCTTAGGACCAAGTACACGACCCAGACGACCTACAACACCCATCATATCGGGGGTAGCTACTACTACGTCGAAATCAAGCCAGCCATCATTCTGGATACGAGGGATGAGCTCGTCGCCGCCAACGTAATCGGCACCTGCTGCCTCAGCCTCATTTACCTTATCGCCCTTAGCGAAAACCAGAACACGTACGGTCTTACCGGTTCCGTTAGGCAGTACAACTGCACCACGGATCTGCTGCTCAGCGTGACGGCCGTCACAACCGGTTCTGATATGTACTTCAACAGTTTCATCAAACTTTGCGGATGCTGCCTTCTTAACGAGTGCGATCGCATCAGCGGGCTCATAGAGAGCTGCGCGATCTACAAGCTTTGCAGCTTCTGCATATTTCTTACCATGCTTCATTATTTTTATCCTCCTAGGTTCCAGCGACAGTATCTATGACTGTCTCCCAATGTATTCTCGATCTGCCATGCTATGGCTGTTCGGAATTAGTCTTCTACTACAATACCCATGCTGCGTGCGGTTCCTGCGATCATGCTCATTGCAGCCTCAAGACTTGCAGCGTTAAGGTCAGGCATCTTCAACTCAGCGATCTCCTGGATCTTTGCCTTGGAGATGGTTGCAACCTTGGTCTTGTTAGGAACACCTGAACCGGACTTGATGTTGCATGCCTTCTTTAAAAGTACTGCAGCAGGGGGAGTCTTAGTAATGAAACTAAAGCTTCTGTCTGCATATACAGTGATAACAACAGGAATGATGGTGTCACCCTTATCTGCTGTTCTTGCGTTGAACTGCTTGGTGAATTCAACGATGTTTACACCGTGCTGACCCAGTGCAGGACCAACGGGGGGAGCGGGTGTTGCCTTGCCGGCAGGGATCTGTAATTTGATATAACCTGTTACTTTTTTTGCCATAATGGCACCTCCTATGATGTGGTAATTCGGCGCAGGACTCGATATAAAAACGATTCCTGCTCCCACCGGAATGCTCCGCGGCTTGCCGCAGGTATTCCACTTTTGTTGCCTGAGCGGAATGCTCAAATATTCTTAGCGAAGCTTGCGCTCCGTAAAAATCTGTTGAAACAATAATTGTTCCGGACGCTCAAACAAAGCTTCCAAAGGAAGCTTGTTATGAAAGCTTTCTGACTTCTGCGAAGCTGATCTCGACAGGTGTCTCTCTGCCGAACAGCTCTACATTGATAGTTGCGGTCTGCTTGCCGTGATCCATCTTCTGAACCACACCGACGGTATCCTTCCAGACACCGGCAACGACCTCGATGCTGTCTCCCTCTGCGAAATCAACGGAAACTTTATCGGAATTAATGCCAAGGGGCTTCATCTCAGCTTCTGTCAGCGGAACAGGCTTGCTTCCCGGACCTACAAATCCGGTCACGCCTCTGGTGTTGCGAACAACATACCAGGTGTCGTCATTCATCTCCATATTGAGAAGTACATAGCCGGGGAACATCTTCTTAGGAACGACTTTTCTGGCGCCGTTCTTCATCTCAACAACGTCCTGCATAGGTACGCGTACCTCGAGGATCTGCTCTGCAAGGTGCTTGTTGTTCTCGATGGTCTTCTCAATACTGCCTTTGACTTTGTTCTCATAACCTGAATAGGTATGAACAACGTACCACTTTGCCTCTGCCATACAGTCTCCTTCGCTTAATTTAAATAGATGTTAAGAAGTTTACGCCATACTGGATGATGTAATCCAGAACTGCAATGATAATTCCAACAACTACAGAAATTGCAACAACTGCGATGGACTGCTTCAGAGTATCCTGCTTGTCAGGCCAAATGATCTTCTTGAATTCAGCCTTGACACCCTTGAAAAAGCTTGTGCCAATCTTCTTCTCTGCGGAATCTCCCATGTGTGACCTCCCGTCTCGTTATATAATAACGATCGTATGATTATTTGGTTTCCTTGTGAACAGTATGAGTCTTGCAGAATCTGCAATACTTCTTGGTTTCGATTCTCTCGGGATGAGTCTTCTTGTCCTTGGTAGTATTGTAGTTACGCTGCTTGCACTCGGTACAGGATAAGGTAATTTTTGTACGCATATGTCTACCTCCACTTTTATAAATTCGAAATTTTAAGCAAAAAAATAAGACCTAAATTGTATCTCGATGCTAATATAACACATTTCTGTGCCGCTCGTCAACAGATTTTTGCCTTATTTTATGCGTGTTCGGCAAGTCTTTTGAGAATACCTGCCTCTTGCTATTTCACCTTGATCTTCTTGCCTTTCTCGCGGTATTTCTCCAGCTGTACCAGGTCGTCCATCATCTCAAGGATCTTGTCCCTGCCGGGCTGATTCAGCTTCAGATAATACTGCATCACGTGGTTCTCCAGAAGCTGTGCTCCCAGCGATGCGTCGCGTTCCAGCGATGTGAAATCCACAGGATTCAGGCTCAGCTTCTCACAGATCTTGATCACTGTTCCGTAAGCCATGCCCTCGATGCCGCGCTCCAGTGCGGTGACCAGTGTGCTGTAGGGAATATCCATCTCCATCGCGAACTGGCGCACACTGCGGTACTGACGCAGTATCTCCTGCTTTAAAATGTCTGCCTTTGTCATTTCTTCTCCCCTCCGGTAATCAAACATTTCTTCTCCCCGAAGGACGAGGCGCGGGGAGCGCTTCATCCTTTCCCTATACTATACGGTATTCCGTCATTTTTTGCAAGAGATTATCTGCCAAAAATAAGAAAAAAGCCCTTATTTTAGGGCTTTTTTACAAATTTTTATGTTGTTTATCAAATCAAAGATATGTATGCTATTTCGATTATCAAACAATATTAAAGTCGAAATATCGTCAAAAAGTTACTCTGCAGACCGACTTTCGACGCGGATCGCGTTGACTACGAAGCGATTCCCGGTGGAGGAACAGGTGGTGAGCGTCAGCACATCGTCCGCTCCGGTGACATCAACACCTGTGTCCTTGTAGGAGCGGCGCTGCATGACCTTCTGCAGTCTCTCGTAGTCTGCCTGATCGTCAAAATAGATCTGATAGATCTCGCCGTCCTGGGGAATGTCGTAGTAGGCAAAGATCCGGTAGCGGTACACGCCCTGAAGAGTGTATACGGTAAAGAAGGCGTTCTCCTCGTAGTAGCCCTCCTCCCTGAACTTCTTCAGGCTGCCGAACATGGAGCCGTTCTTCATGTTGTGGCCGTAGATGATGGTGTGGTAATCCAGGAAGTCCTCCGTGTTGGCCGCCTCCATAAAGATACTGCCCGAGGAATTCTCCCTGCCGGAGAAGGTGTGGTGCAGGTAATAATCATTGTCTGCGCCGTGCATAATAGGGTAGCTGATACTGCCGTTGTCAAAAATAAGCCAGCCGATGGTCTCGGGATTCTCGCTCTTTAACGCGCGCAGTCTCTCTGTCATCTCAGCGTCAAGGAGGGCTGCCGCAAGCGCTGTTCCTTCAGCCGCATCGGATGCTTCTGTGACCTCGTCTGTGCCCGTCTGCGCCTCTGTTTCCTGCGTGTCGACAGAATTCACGCTCCATCCGAGAGAGGGGTCTATTTGGTCTGTTACGCGCTCTGCAAGGACATCGTACTCCTTGCCGGAGCTGCGATAGCCAATGAAAATAATACCGAGGTAAACGGCTGCGCCGAGGAACAGTACGATGCCTGCGATCTGCAGAATATCGACTTTACCGGACTTACGTCTGCCCCTGCTGTCAGGCACTTCGCTGCCCGCCGCAGGATCGATCCGACCCTGCTTACCGTACTCTGTGTCCCCGCTCTTCCCCTTTTTACCGGGGGAAGCAAGCTCCGCCAGAATAAAGCAGGCAAATGCCGCAAGGAACAGCACGATCATGGCACACTTGCCGGCTACGGTGGCCAGGAAATTCAGCATGCTGTCCAGATAGGGCAGGTGAAATACCACTCTTCCCACCAGGCGATGTGCCGCCACGGGCTCGGGATCGTACGTATTATTGCTGTCACCCTTGGTCACAAAGCCCTCATCTGTGATATCCATGACACGGTGTGTCTGCACAAGATCGGGCATATCGCTTCCGAGGCGGTAGGTGATCACGTCACCGATTCGGATCTCGGATGCATCTGTCTCCACAACGTAAACGACACCGCCTACGGGATAGGTCGGTGTCATACTTCCTGTTCTGACACCGTAAATGTGTACGCCGAACAGCTTCGGCACGGTAACGGGTACCATACACAGGATCACGGCTGCCATGAGCAGGATGCCTATTGAATTAAAAATATTTTTCCAAAAATTTCTTGTCACGATCAATTTACGCTCTCATCAGGCATGGCGGAATCCATCAGTCTCATCAGCTCCAGAAAACTTCTGAAATTCACTTTTTCTTTTCCTTCGATCCAGGTCACACAGCCCTGCCAGGTGTGATTCTCTCTGCTCTTGATCTCTACTACAAAACTCTGAGAAGTATTAACTGCTTCCATTTTTGTCCGTCCTTCTTATGCGCTCACTCGATTAATTTGCAGGATAACTCTCAATGACGATCGCGTCTTCGCCCTCGCCCAGATTCCAGCCGATCACCTTGCCGGCCTCATTCTTCACGAGAATGCTGTCGGTTCCCTGTGCCTGGATGGCCTGGGAAGTGATCTTCACGGAAAACTTCTTGCCTACGGTATCGTTGCCCCACTCTGCGGGAATCTTCACCTGCTCAAAGAGCGCTGCCTTGCTGTCGGGCTCCATCACTTCGGGATAGTAGAAATATCCGTCTGTCAGGGTCCAGATGCCTGCTGCCTTGATGTCTGCAATAAGTCCTTCCTCCAGAAGCTTCAGGCTCTCCTCATCGATGCCGTCCTCTTCCGCTGCTTCGATCTTAAGCTGTGCGCGAACATATACGGGGATGGAATCCTTACCCACGCGGATGGTGGGATTCTTGGGAACCACATCGCCGGGAAGCACGCCGTCAAAGCTGATGCCTTCATCGGTGATGCCCTCCTCGGTATCATCCTGTTCCCAGGTCTGATTGCCGTCCTCATCCACGCCGGGAGTAACTTTATTCTCAACCAGGTCGATGCTTACATGACCCATCCTGATCCTGGCGCCGCTCTCGACGGTGTCGGTAAAATATGCTAAGGTCGCGCCGACGCCGATCACAGCGATCAGAACGATTGCAAGTGTAAGACTTAAAATACTTTTCTTCTTCATGTTATGACCTCGATCATTCGTAGGAATTACTGATGCTTGCGGAACATATCGGTTGCTGCCTTGTCAGCAGTTTCGATATCCACGTTCTTTGCCTGTACGGCACATGCCTTGATGACAATATCGGGAAGTGCGATCGCTTCGCCGTTCTCGTCGTGGAGAACTGCGTCAAGACCGACCTTGATGCCGTCGAATACCAGGAAATCCTGGTCCTTGTCGCTCTTTTTTACAATAGCGTTTCTGCGGTAGATACCGTCGGGACCTTCCGCCTCAGACACCTTGATCCACTCGCTCTCGATCTCTGCCACGTCGATGCCCTCGATGCTCTCCATCGCATTGATGCCCTTTACCTCAACAAAGAGGTAGCAGTCTGCGGTGCCTGCCGCAATGTGAACGGTAGGATCCTTGTCGAGTTCATCTCCTGCCTCGATATCGGTATAGCTGTTGCCGGGAACACGCTCCTTGTCGGGGTCCGCGGTTCTGTTGTCCTCCTGAAGCGCTGCCTCATCCAGAGTGATAGCAGTGTCCGGGATGCCCTCGCCTACGGTAAATGTATTGGTAACGGTCTGAGACTGTGCACTCATGATCGCCAGTGTGCCGCCTACGCTTACCGCCGCAACCAGTGCCAGGGTAACTGCTGCTGTGATCAACTGTGTCTTCTTCATAGTAGGATCTCCTTATAAAAAATCTGAGATTTTCTTAGTTGTTTGCTGCGGGAGCAAAACCTGCGGGTGCCTGTGCAAAAGCATCTGCATAACCCTGACGGTCGCGGGTGGCCTGAACTGCGCAGGACTGAACCTTTACGCTTGCGAGCTCGCCCTCGGGCATCTCAACCAGATCGATGTTCACTTCAACATTGGTGAATACGGGCTCGGGAAGAGTGATCTTCTTGCCCTTCTCCTCCTTGGATACGTTTACAACGTCATCTGTTGCTAAGGAGCCGCGATATACATAGTAGCCGTCGCCGGTGGTCTTCTCGGTTGCCTTGCCGTCGATCTCTGCGATCTTCACCCAGCTTGCGGTATCCCAGCCGGTGATAGCGATGGCCTGATTGCCCTCGGAATCCTTAACTGCCTCAAGTGCGTCAACGCCGTCGATCTTTACAAAAACATAAGATGCAACGGAACCGCCAACCATGTTGACCTTGGGATCCTTCACCAGCACATCGCCGGGAAGCAGGTTCTCGTAAGAGTTGCCGTCGTCGGTTCTCTTAACGGGAGAGTCCTCATCGTCACCCTCGTGAACGATCTTGTTCTCGTCATCATCCTCGTCATACTCATACTCGGTCTCATCTACATAAATACCGGTATGCTCATCGTCATCCTCTTCATAACCGGAACCTACGGTGAAGTTGTTGGTAACGGTGTTGGAAGTCTGGGACAGGTAAGCTAAGGTGCCGCCTACGCCGACTGCTGCAACCAGCGCCATGCTGAGGATCATTGTGATCAGGCTTTTCTTTCTCATTGTTAACTCTCCTTTGTCTGAGGATCTCATCAGATCGATTTTTCTCTAAAAGTGTTCTATCATTAACGATCGTGCGGTTTTGCTGCCTTATTGCTGCAGCTGCCGCAGATCATCTTCTTCGTTTCCCCTTTGTCTTGTCATCATCTTCGCTGTCCGGAGAAAAGATCTCCGGGAGGAATGTCAGCAGGATGATCAGGATCAGCACGCCGCAGATCACTGCGATGCCTATAGGGGTTTTGGCATAGATGCTGATAAAGCCGAGGTAGGGGATCACGAGGCGGGCCTTGCCCACCACATTGTCGTAGGAGACGGGTGCACCGTCCTCTGTCGCGTTGGCGTCGCCTTTGGTTGTGAACTGCTTCAGATCTCTGTCAACAGCCACAACTCTGTGGGTCACTACCGTATCGGAGGAGATGCGGTAGGAGATCACGTCGCCGACTTCAATGGAATCCATGGGTGCTTCCTTCACATAGACCATCGAGCCAACGGGGTAATTGGGCTCCATACTTCCGGTGAGGACGGCCATACTGCGCAGGCCGAAGACGAAAGGGCCTACCATCAGTATCGCCAGCAGAAGCAGGACGATCAGGATCAATGTGGAAAGTACACCGCATATTTTTTTGAACATTTGTTATCTCCGATAATGAATATTACGGCCGATTATTTCGCTGCCGCAAAAGCACCGGTGATCACCTCAAGGTCTACCATACCGGTCTGTGCATCACCCTTCTCGGTTGCTGCAACTGCTTCCTGATAGATCACAATGTCGAACTCGATGCCGTGTAAGCCCAGGCCGTAGAGGGTATCTTTGGAGGTGTCACCCTCCTTGCCTTCTCTCACGCGGCTCATGATCTCCTGTTCGGTAGCTTCGCCGGGTGCCAGGGGCTTTAAGTAGTAGTAAAAACCGTCCTCGCCTGCTGCCCAGAGGTCATTCTCGCCTGCGTTTACTTCAAGTGCGGACTCGATTGCCTCGGGTGAGCAGCTGATGCGTACTCTTACGAAAGCATCACTCTCTGCTCTGGAGGAGTTGGTCACATTAACGATCTTGGTCAGGTCTGCATCGAAGCGCTCACTGATCTGAGTGTCGATGGATGCGGACTTGAAGGTGTTGACAACGGGGCCTGCCATGCCGATGGACAGTGCAACGGTTGCCGCGCCGCCCATAAGGACTAACAGGCAGATCAGGGAGGCAACTAAGATCATGCGGTTCTGTTTTCTCTTTTTCATAACTCGTTACCTCTCTTTCTACTCGTTATCGTCGTCCAAAAGTGCTCTGTCCTGATTGATTCTCTTAACGATCTTCTCGGACTGATTCTCGCGGGGAACAGTGACCTGCTTGATCACATACTGACCGGTCAGCTCATCGTATACGAACTTGTTGACTACGATGTCGCTGTCTGTTACCTTGCCGGGCTTCAGTTCATTGGTGAATGCTGCCTTACCGGTCTTAGCGGCAAAATCGGTTGCTCCGCTGCCGCCGCCGATCGCGAAGATCACGGTGCCGTCCGATACGATACCGGTGCAGCTACCGCCGTTGTCGGCTGCGCTGACCAGCTCATAATCCAGACTTGAAAGCTCTTCCACGGTGTAAACACCCTTGGAAAGCATGGTAAGGGGAACTGTATTTAAGGAGCTCTCCGGGTCCTTCTTGCCAAATCTTACGGAGCGGTAGAGAACCTCGCCGGTGGTCAGATTGGTGATCTTGAAGGTGAAGATAGGATCGCCCTGTGCGTTGGTCCTGGTCTTGTCACCGAGGATGGTCTTGTTGATCTCGATTCTGCCGGGGATCACATGCACGGTAAAGTGATGCTCTTCCCTGGCATTGTTCAGGATGCAATCATTGTCATGCTCGGTGGTGGTGTCTCCGATCACGGTGCTTCGGTCGGAGATATCGATGCCGTTTGCCTTCACAACGACGGTGAAGTCGGAATCGGTTGCGGGAGTGTAGACAGTCTCTTCTGCGGTGCCCTTGCCTGCGACCTTGGTGATCACATAGGTCAGGGTGGGAGGAACGCTCTCGGGAAGAGATTCGTTCTCACAGTCACAGTGCCAGCTGTCAAATACGGTACGCTCGGTCAGGTCAGCAGACTCGCCCTTGAATACCTTGGTATCGGTGCAGATCACGATGGGTCTGAACACGTGAAGCTTGCCGAACTTGTTGGGGATCACCAGGGTGTCCTCGCTGCCTTCGGATGCAGGTACTACCTTACAGGAGATGGTGAAGATCTCATCTTCGCTCTTGTTCTCGCTGTGGATCTCGGGAAGCTGGGTCCAGCTGCCTCTCTCGCCGGGAAGTGCGGTGAAGATGCCTACCACATCGCCCTTTGCATCGGTGACGGTGTAGATAACGGTCACATGATCGCTCACCTTGGACTCGGTACCTTCGATCTTATCGCCTAAAGTAAAGATATCGTCGCCGATCCTGTACTGAATGCCGTCCTGTGCGGGATCGTCGAAGAACTTCTCGATGTCGTTCCATCTCTCGGTCACGTAGATCTTGTGATCGTGAGGATCGTAATCGTAGAGGAGGGGAACATCCACCTCGGGGATCTCGAAATAATCTACAGGCGTATCGTCCTCATCATAAACACCGGAAGGAGACTTGTTGGTCTCTACATCGTTGCCGCCGATATAGCCGGGTGCTCTGTTCACGTCTAAAGTTACGATAAGCTTCTTACCTCTGGGGCTGCCGTTGTTGTCAGCCACAAAGTTGCCGGAGTAATCAAAACCCTTTACAGAGATAGATCTCTCTGCGGTGTTCTGAGTTACAACTGCGCCTGCAAGCTCTACGGGCTCGCTCCACTGTCTCTCACCGTTTACACGGCCAAGGTAATCAGCGGTATATACATGAATGCTTCCTTCGATGGGAGCGGTAAAATAGTCTGATACAAAATCCTTCAGAGCTGCACTCTCATCCAGTTCGATGGAAGGAGCACTGATCTGCTCGCTGATATTTTCAAAGATCTCATCCAGAGCAGGTGCATCACCTGCGATCAGGTAGTAGCCCTGATTGCTGCCCTCGCCCAGCTGATCGCCGGTAACGCCCTTAGCGTTGGGATAGTTGGAGGAGATCGCATTCATAACTCTGTTGACTCTGCCGTAGCCGGAATTGTAGATGATCTGATCGGGGTCGGTACCGTCGATATCCGCAGCGATCGCATATAAGGTTGCACCCTTACCGGAGGTCAGGCTTGCCTCTGCCTCATAGGGAGCCTTTAAGTAGCTTGCCTGGGTTACGGTAGCGTCGGCGGTGTAATCGTTCCAGCCGTTGAAGTCGTTGGGCATACCGTCGGTGATAAGAACTACGACTCTGTTTCTGATCTCGCTCTTGTCAACGGTGTCGTTGGCGTAGATCAGGTTGGCAAGCTGAAGACCAAGGTCGGTTCTGGTCGCACCGTTTGCATCCAGCAGATCGATGGAATCCAGCATGTTGTTTAAGCCTTCCTCGGTGCTGAGGTTCTGGAAAGCGTTTCCTGCCTCGGTGAGAACTGCGGGATCGCCGTAGGAGATCTCTCTCTTGCCGATGAAGATCTCGGTATTTAAGAAGTAAGGCTCGTTGGAGATACCTCTCGCAAAACCTACCATTGCGACTCTGTGATCGACTCTCTCATCTGCGGGAAGCTCATTGCCCTTGGAATCGTGAGTTGCGTTGTATGCGATCTGTCTTACGAATGCTTCCGCACTTCTCTTTAATGCGTCAAGTCTGGTCTCTGTATCGCCGTCCTCGTTGGTGTAGAACTGAGTGTTCGCGGGAACGGTCACTACGTTCTCGCCGTCAAGGTACTGCCACTTGATATCGGTGCTGTCCTCTGCGCTGTAGAAGTCTGCGTTCTCAACCAGGACATCGCTCTCATCGTACCAGCCGTCTTCCTTATAGGAAACTTCTGCCCAGCCCTCTTCGGTCTGAATATAATAGGTCGCGCTCTCATCAAGCTCGCCCTCTGCGGGGATATAGCTGCGGGTCACGATCTTGTTGCATGCAAGCTCCTGGTAGCCGCCGTAGCTGAAGCGGATGTAATAGGTGCCCTCGGGATCGAGCTCACCGCTTACAGCGTGATAGCTTGCATTGTTGAAGGGCTTTCTCATACTTCCGGACTGGTCCAGAACAAGAACAACGTCAACGGGCACATTCACCTCGGTATCCTTGATGGTACCGGTAGCAAATGCCTCCAGCTGAATATTGTAGGTATCATCGTCATTTCTGCTTGCTTCCTTCTTGAGGATCAGAGCGGGCTCCTTCTCCTCGGGAACCATGCCTGCCAGAAGGGCAGCGGTACCCTCCACATTGAAGGAATTGAGCGCAATGGGACCTGCATCGGTGTAATTCTCGCAATTTCCGGGCTCGATCAGCTCAAGAGCCTCAAGATCGGCCATATCGATGCTCTCCTCGATGATCTCGGTCACGATCTGTGCATCGCTGCCGGATACGTCACCGCAGGATACATCGCCGTCGGACACATCACCGCAGGAAACGTCACCGTCGGACACGTCACCGCAGGAAACATCACCGTCAGATACATCAACGTCTTCCATATCGATATTCATCTCGTCCAGTAAGTCCTCGATCACAACATCACCGTCGGATACATCCTCAAGCTCAGTCTCAACAATGATCTCGGATTCGGTCTCGGGTGTGCTCAGAGCCTCTGCGCCGACAGCGAAGGTGTCTCCGGAGAGCATTGTGATCACCATACCTACTGCAAGGATTCTTTGTAATAAACGAGATTTCATGTAGATCCTCCTTAAAAAACTGCCTCAGAATCAAATCTTTTCTATCATAAATTGAAATAGTATTCCCTTAATACACTAACAATATAACAACGTCCAGTCACACGTCGGTCACATCATGTGACTTTTCTTCTTTTTTTGTGACTTTTTTGAGTGATTCCTGCGCATTTTTCCGCAAAAAAGCAAAAAAAGATACCCCGACGAAGGGGTATCTTATATTTTTCAAATGATTCTGTTGTTTCGGACCCGACCGGGGACGTTTCCGATTCAGGGCTGTCCAAAACTATCCAAATTCGGAACTGTCAAAAATCAATCGAGGCTGAGCTTTAAGATCTGCTCGATCAGCTCGATCTCACCGCTGAATTCTCCCACGCGATCGCCCTCGCCGTCAAAGACATAGCCCTGCCAGCTGGTGTTCATACGGCTCTTCACCAGGACATCGCAGGTGAGCACCTCGCCGGACTGCTCTGCGATCACAGCGTCGTCCAGCACGCTCTTGGGCACGCCGCGGTAGGAATTGCCTGCGG
>JAZULD010000002.1:0-4161 GCA_045643625.1 Acetatifactor sp.
GGGCAGTACAGGAGATCCCCAAGGTTGATAAGGCTGCTTATACTTCTGAGAGTTACCTGGCTCTGAACGCAGCTGTTACCGCAGCAAACACTGTTCTTGGCAAGGATGAGCCTACCGAAGATGAGATCAAGACTGCAATCGACGCTCTGAACAGAGCAAAGGCAGCACTGGTTGCAATTCCTTCAGAGGATGATGATGACGAGGATGACACTCCCGCACCCGCACCTGTTCTGATCGCACCCGCAGTGATCGCACCTGCACCTTCTGCTTCTCCCAAGACCGGTGAGGCAGATATCAGACTTTACTCTGTAATGATGATCCTTTCCGCAATCGCAGCACTTGCCTGCATGGGCGGTGTAATGACCGGCAAAAAGGAAGAGGAGTAAGTTTTAACAAGCCTCGACAATCAGCGTGATGCTACTTGGCCCGGGAATTACAACATTCCCGGGCCTTTTTAACGAATTCGACCTTTGTGACAGAAAGGAATAGATATGAAAAAGAGAACGGCTTCTTTTCTTTGCGGCCTGACCCTGACGATCGGCCTGATGGTTGGCGCAATGCCCGCCATGGCAGCATCCCTTACGAATACAGCGATAGACGAGACAGTTTTTCCCGACGGAAATCTGTGCGGCTATGTTTTGAATCATATTGATCTTGACAAAAACAGCATCTTAAGCCCCGAGGAGATCGCAGGCGTCACCGCTCTTGATATCTCCGGCAAAAACATTGCGAATTTACAGGGCCTTGATCTGTTTGAGAATCTGAAGGAGTTAAACTGCGCAGATAATCTCTTATCAGGCATTCCCTCGGATGTGCTGGCAGGACTTGACGCGCTCGACTGCTCCGGCAACAGCATTACTGCCATCGACCTTGACGGCGCTCCTGCCCTGAAGTACGCTGCCCTTTACGGAAGCGTTTTGGATAGCGCAAATGATATTGCTTACACTGCAGGAAGCAAGAGCCTTAAGCTTGATAAGACCGTGCAGATCACAGTCACCGCTCCTTCTCTGGAGACCACTCCCATGGGCATCCACTGGGACGGCACAAGCGGCAAGATCCGCTGGGAAGGCAGTGAGGAGAGTTACAATATCCGCATCCTGACCAACTTAGATAACGGCGAGTACAGAAGGACCGGCAAGGCGCCCGCAGCAAGCGAGTGGGGCACTCTGGCCATCGACACTTTCCTGATGTACAGCGGCGAGCAGACCGCCAATGAGTTTGATATCACCAAGCTCTTAGATACCGACACCCTGCAGCACCGCTTCGATGTCTACAACGAGATGGTCAGAAACGGCCAGACCAAGGACCAGTACTATGTCAACCGCATGGACCCCTATAACAAGACCGGTATCTTTGTATCAAGAGCAGGTACCGCAAATGTGGGCGGTATGTTCTGTGTGGAGATCGATTTTGATAAGACCACCAATTTCGGTGATGATGTTCATTTTAAAAACAGTTCCCGCATCTGGATCGACTACAGCAGCGACTGTTACCCCAGTGAGGTACTGAATGCACGTCTTGTGGACCGCGAGGACGGCGTTTATCTCCAGTGGGATCCCATTGTAAATGTCACTGCGGACGACACCCTCCGCATTACCGCAGACGGACTGAGCCTTA
Organism: Acetatifactor sp.; assembly: GCA_045643625.1. Taxonomy (GTDB): domain Bacteria; phylum Bacillota; class Clostridia; order Lachnospirales; family Lachnospiraceae; genus Acetatifactor. Next base: position 1,618 of record JAZULD010000002.1, read on the forward strand.
GCGGCAATGTCAATCTGTACAGCGTGACCCTCCCCGCGACCGCGCAGGAGGTAAGGATCCAGCCCGTTATCGACATGATCCACAAACAGCTCATTGAGGGCACAAACTTTATCCTGGGCTTCGGTCTGCAGTTTGAGGTCATCGGCGAGGATGAGGGCGGCAACCGCTTCTTAAGCAGCGCGACCGACTTTTTCTCCATGAGCGATGTGGAGGACAAGGAAGTAGTAGGCCACTGGGACAGCGCAGACGACGGTTTTGTGTTCAGCTGGGGCGAGTATTCCTTAAGAGATCTGGGACTTGATCTTTACGATGATATGACCAAGGCCGAGCTGATTCTCGTGAGACGAAGCCTGACTGATTTTACGACCACCATGGAAAACGAAGGACGCGAAGTATATTCCGAAGTACTTCCCCTGAAAAACGGCGTCCTGGCAGCCGGCAGATCGGATATGGCAGAGCAGGTCCTGGAGTTCGGCGATGGCTGGTATGAGGCTCTGATCCGCACGATTCCCGCAGCAGAGGACAGATCCGGTTCCGTTATCACAAGCACCAAGATGAGAATGTTCCGCCTGCGTGACCATGTATTTTTCTCTGAGCAGAGTCCTGCAAACGGAACTACCGCGTTCGTTGGACAAAACGGCGCGTTATCCCTGCACTACACAGTCAATTTCCCCGACTGGCTGCGCACCGCAGGCTATGAACTTGTTTTTTCAGATGTTACCGTAGTTGACGGCGACGACAACGTGGTAGCAGTTTATCCCGTAGTGGACGCAGACGGCACCCTGATGATCGCAGGAGATGCCAGTGAGAACATCGGCGAGTACTTTGTGGACTACTCCGTAGAGCTGGTTCAGACTGCCACCGGTCAGGTCTTAAACACCCTGAGCGCATCCTTTGACTATGTGGTCACCGATGAGATCCGGGCTGAGATCGTTTCTCACAGCGTTATTTACATCCCCAACGGCGGTACCGGCAAGATGGCCATGGGTACTCTGATCGCCGATGAGGAGAACTACGCGACCTTACGTTTCCCTGACTGTGACTTCAACGCACCGGACGGCAAGTTCTTTGACAGCTGGGAGTGGAAGTACGAGGACGAGTTCTGGGATGAGGCGAGCACCGCTATGCCCGGAAGCAGAGTCAGAGTAAACGGCGATATCACAGTCAGACCCGTCTGGGCAGAGCTGAAGGGCAGAAGCGTATCGGGACATGTTACCTCCTTCGGCGAGGAGACTGACGAGATCACTCTTACTCTGGTAAAAGAGGGCGAGGTCACCGCAGCTTACACCGCAGTTGTGACCGGCAAGAGCACCGATTATCTCTTTGACGATGTGGAGGACGGCACCTACGTTCTGAAGATCGAGAAGCGCAATCACGCCACACGTACCTACGATATCGTGGTAGCGAAAGAGGATGTTCTGCAGGATGTAAGCATTCGTCTGATCGGCGATGTGAGCGGAGACGGCAAGGTCAACGCGAAGGATCACAGCCGTATTTATGCTCATGTCAACAAGACCTCCCTGCTGACCGGCTATGATATGCAGTGCGCGGATGTGAGCGGAGACGGCAAGGTCAATGCGAAGGACCACAGCCGACTTTATGCCCATGTCAATAAGACAAGCCCCTTATATTAATGTGTTTAGTGACCGGTTCCCCAAAGCGCGGGGAGCCGGTTTTTTGGTGCGCACAGGGTCCGAAATGCAAATTCGTATTTTATCTGGGATAATTGGTAGGTCGGCGGGGGTGATATCGAATGCCGAAAATGCTATAATTTCAGTATGAAAACAGCTTTTGCCGGGAAGGAATTTTTCCCGTGAATCGAAAGGAGCAACCGCATGAAAAAGCGCATCACCTCTTTTGTTATCTGCTTTTTATTAATATTCTCTATGATCCAGGCAGCAGCACCTGCGCTGGCAATGTCCGAACAGGACCCTATCGTAGTGTCTGTTGAACCCGATAAAGACACCGCAAGTGTGGGCGATACCGTGACCTTTACCGTATACTTAAGCCCCATCGGCGGACTGCAGAGCGTCAATTACACTTTGGTGATTCCCGAGGGTTATGACTATATCTCGGGAACCGAGACCGAGGGTCTTGCACAGATCCTTGGCGCGGATAAGGCAGAGTACACCGACGTTACCAAAACCATGGTAGTTTCCGGCGGCGGCAGCTACTACAGCGAATCCAGAACTCCTCTGATGACCTTCTCCTGCATGGTCAATGACAGTGCAGAGGGAGTGCTTACCATCGGAATCGACGAGGACTGGTGCTTCGCAGATGATGAGTGGGAAGACTACGATGTGACCATCGACGAGGAAGCTTCCAAGGTGACTGTCGTGAAGGCAGAGCCCACCGCAGAACCTACTGCAGAGCCTACTGAGGAGCCTACCGCAGAGCCTACTGAGGAGCCTACCGCAGAGCCCACTGAGGAGCCTACCGCAGAACCTACTGCAGAGCCTACTGAGGAGCCTACCCCAGAGCCCACTGAGGAGCCTACCGCAGAGCCTACTGAGGAACCTACCGCAGAGCCTACTGAGGAACCTA
>JAZULD010000003.1:0-15851 GCA_045643625.1 Acetatifactor sp.
AAGGCATCCGACGATGCCCTTCCCTGGCAGCGAAAATATGAATCTGCTCTATGAAACAAATAAAGCCCGCCCCGCTGCAATCACTGCCGTGGGGAGGGTTTTTACATGAAACGAATCATGATATAATAGATGCAGATACGAATCACGCTGCCGATCATGTTGTAATGCATGCCGCGGCTCGTGATGCAATGCATACATGATACACATCACAATTCGATCAAGGTGACCAAATGAGCAAATACAATGACCTCTGGTCCTACGTCGCAGACAGCGGCCGGGACCGATTCAAACTGACATATGATGAGATCGAGCAGATCGCCGGCGTGCCCATCGATCACTCTTTTCTCACGTACAAGAAAGAGCTGACCGAGCACAGCTACCGCGTCGGCAAGATCTCCATGAAGGAGAAGACGGTTGAGTTCATAAGAGAATAAATTCGGGGACACGCCAAATGACCCGCGAGGACGGCGAGAGGGGGCTTTTCCCTGCTCTGCCGCAGGAAAACAGGCGATTTTTCCCGTAAACACAAGGTAAACCACAGGTCGACCGCACTAAACTAGGCGTCGGTTGAGTTTTTGGAAGGAGGAATGGTACGATGCAGTCATCACAAGAAAGGAGCCCTGATGTTATGAAGAAGCAGACACTCGGCGCGATGATCGCAGCACTTAGAAAAGAGAACGGAATGACCCAGCTGGAGCTGGCAGAAAAGATGGGAGTCACCGACAAGGCAGTCTCCAAGTGGGAGCGCGACCTCTCCTGTCCCGACGTAAACACTATCCCCAAGCTGGCAGAGACCTTCGGCATCTCCGTTGACGAATTAATGCAGGTAAAAACCGAATCGAAAGAAGCCTCAGAGCGCAAGGACTTAAAGCCCCTGATCAACATGATCATGAAGGCCGTTGCCCTCGCTATGGGCGTTGCAGTGGCAGTCCTCTCCATCATTCACCAACTGGATGAGACCTCCGCCTTCGGCATGCTGGGAATCGGTCTTGCATGCCTGGCAGCAACTCAGCTTGGGAAAGAGGAGTAATTTTGCACAATAACACCCCCTAATGTGTCAACCTTTCCCTTTCGTGAGGGACCTTTTTGCGGTACCATTTAAACATAGCAAGCAGGTTTGCTATGAAAGAAGAGGTGTTATTATGAAGCTTTTATTCAAGCAGAGATTTTTCACATGGTTCGACAGCTACGATATTTACGATGAGGCAGGCAACACTGTATTCACGGTGAACGGCCAGCTCTCCTGGGGTCATAAGCTGGTGATCCACGATGCGACCGGCAGAGAGGTCGGCATGGTCGAAGAGCGTATCCTGACGCTGCTTCCTCGTTTCGACATCTACAAGAACGGTTCCTGCATCGGTTGTCTGCGCAAGGAGTTCTCTCTTTTCACCCCTCATTACAATATCGACTACAACGGCTGGCATGTTGACGGCAACTTCTTCGAGTGGGACTACAACATCCTGGATGCAAGCGGCCGCCCCGTGGCAGTGATCAGCAAGGAGCTGTTCCACCTGACCGACACTTATGTGATCGAGGTGGCGGATCCCGAATACGCACCGGATGCCCTGATGTTTGTGCTGGCGATCGACGCCGAGAAATGTTCAAGGAATTGACCCTCCCGCTCCCCCCGTTTTATGACAAATGATTCGGGGGGAGTTTTTTTTCGCCGGATATCGGTTGCCGGGGACGTTTTTTTGCGCCAAATATCGCCTATCGGGCGCGAAGGAGGCGTTCATGGGTTGCCATTCCCTGTCGGAAATCTTATAATATATAGGTTATATGTTATCCGATTTTTGGTAAAACGACCGCTTTTACCACAGAAAGGAGGTCTATCATGGCAAGAGAAATGTTAAAAGAATTGAGCTACAGCGAGAAGATCGTGGAAATCATCCGCCGCGGCTTATCCGATGAGGAATTACGTGAGCGATTGAGCGATTTTCACTACAATGATATCGCCAACAGTTTAAGCCTTCTCACCAAGGAGGAGCGCATCGCACTCTATAATGTGCTGGGCGTCGAGTGGATGTCCGATGTGATCACTTATTTAGACGAGCCCCAGATGTACATCGAGGAGATCGGTATCGAGGTTCTGGCCAAGATGATCAATGAGATGGACTCCGACGATGCTGTCGATCTCTTAGACAACATCAACGAGGAGGTCAAGGTCAAGCTGCGACCTATTCTGAACCACGTGGTGAAGGAGAACATCAAGCTGATCCGTTCCTACGACGAGGACCAGATCGGTAGTCTGATCACCACCAACTACATCTGTGTAAAGGAGACCCTCACCGTCAAGCAGACCTTAAGTGAGTTGATCTCCCAGGCAGAATACAATGACAACGTGTCCACCATCTACGTGGTACACGAGGACGGTACCTACTGTGGTGCCATTGACTTAAAAGACCTGATCGTGGCAGGCGAGGGCTCTTCCCTGTCCGACCTGATCATGTACAGCTACCCCTACCTGCCCGACACCGCTTCGATCTCCGAGAATATCGAGACCATCAAGTCCTATTCCGAGGACTCCCTCCCTGTTCTGAATGACAGCATGAAGATCGTCGGTATCATCACCGCTACCGATGTAGTAGAACTGGTTGATGATGAGATGGGCGATGATTACGCAAAGTTAGCAGGTTTGACTGCCGAGGAGGATCTGAAGGAATCCACTAAAGACAGCATGAAGAAGCGTCTCCCCTGGCTGGTTGCACTGCTCGCCATGGGTATGATGGTCTCCACCGTTGTGGGCACCTTCGAGGGCGTTGTTGCCGTGCTTCCCATCGTTATGTGTTTCCAGTCCCTGATCTTAGACATGGCAGGTAATGTCGGTACCCAGTCTCTGGGTGTCACCATCCGTGTGCTCATGGATGAGAACCTGACCACCAAGGACAAGATCGCCCTGATCATCAAGGAGGCCCGCGTAGGCTTATGCAACGGTCTGCTCCTGGGTATTCTGGCACTTGCCGCCCTTGGCCTGTACATTACATTTTTCAAGGGCTACGCCCTCTCCCAGGCCTTTATGATCTCCGGCTGCGTGGGCATCGCTCTGCTGACCGCTATGGTGATCTCCAGCATTGTGGGCACTGTCATCCCTCTGTTTTTCAACCGCATTCATGTTGACCCCGCGGTTGCATCCGGTCCCCTGATCACCACCGTCAACGACCTTGTTGCGGTCGTTACCTACTACGGACTTTCCTGGATCTTCCTGATCCGCTTACTGCATATCGTATAAGGAGCTGCTAACTATGGGCAAAAACACTGCCCTTCTCATTAACTTAAAGGAAAAACTGTTATTATGCTGACATCTCTGTCCCTGATTTTTCTGGTGGGTCTTGCCGCCGCAGCTATCTGCGCGAAGATCAGGATCCCCCGCATTATCGGCATGCTTTTTACGGGCGTTATCTTGGGCCCCTTCGTCCTTGATCTCTTAGATCCCTCCATCTTAGGCATCTCCGCGGAGCTTCGCCGGATGGCGCTGATCATCATCCTGATCAAGGCAGGCCTCTCCCTGGACATCTCCGACCTTAAGAAGGTAGGCCGCCCTGCCCTTCTGATGTCCTTCCTGCCCGCAGTTATGGAGATCCTTGCGCTGGTGCTCTTCGGCCCCGCGCTGCTTCATATCACTCGTGTTGAGGCCGCCGTCGTAGGCGCAGTCCTCGGTGCGGTATCCCCCGCCGTGGTGGTTCCCCGCATGGTACTCCTCATGGAGGAAAAATACGGCACCGCCAAGAGCATCCCTCAGATGATCCTTGCAGGAGCCTCTTTGGACGATGTGTTTGTCATCGTGCTCTTCTCCACCTTCGTGGGCATGGCACAGGGCAACAGCGCTGACCTCATGGCCTTCGTAAACATCCCCGTCTCCATTGTGCTGGGCATTCTCCTCGGAATACTCGCAGGTCTGTTTCTCGCGTGGTTTTTCGAGACTGCCTATGCGCGCGATCATCTGATCCGCAACAGCATGAAGGTGATCATTCTCCTTGGCGTTGCTTTCCTGCTCATGGCAATCGAGACCCGGCTTGAGGGCAAGATCTCTGTTTCCGGTCTTCTGGCCGTTATGTCCATGGCATGCGCTCTGAAGATGAAGTGTTCCCCCTCCGTGCAGGCGCGCCTGGCCGCCAAGTACGGCAAGCTCTGGATCGCCGCCGAGGTCCTGCTCTTCGTTCTGGTGGGCGCTGCGGTAGATATCCGCTACACCCTGGGTGCAGGCGTCATGGCAATCGCTATGATCTTCATCGCCCTGATCTTCCGCTCCATCGGCATGTGGCTCTGCCTCATCGGCACGAACTTGAATCTCGGTGAGAAGATCTACTGCGTCTTAGCTTACATCCCCAAGGCCACCGTTCAGGCCGCCATCGGCTCCGTGCCCCTCTCTCTGGGCCTGCCCTGCGGCAACATGGTCCTGTCCGTGGCAGTGTTATCCATCATCATTACCGCACCTCTCGGCGCGTTTGCGATGGACTTAACTTACAGGAAATTACTGGTAAAAGAGTAGCCTCCGGTTACTCTTTCCTTGCTTTTTTACACGAGGTTTCTATGGACAAAAATCTTACTGTCGGCAGTGTCTCAAGGACACTGCTTCTCTTTGCTCTTCCGATTCTGGGTGCAAACTTCCTGCAGGCCATGTACGGAACTGTGGACCTGATGATCGTCGGACTCTTTACGGACAGAGCACAGGTATCTGCTGTCTCAACCGGCAGCATGACCATGCAGACCATTGCTAGTGTCGTCACCGGCCTGACCATGGGCAGCACTGTGCAGTTGGGACACCGGATCGGTGCGGGAGATCGAAAAGGCGCGGCTCACACTGTGATGTCGTCCCTTGTGATCTTCGTTCTGACCGGCATTATTCTCACGATCTGTGTCACCGTCATGGCAGTCCCCATCTCCACCGTCATGAACGCTCCCACAGAGGCTTTTTCCGGAACCGTCTCCTATATTCGCATCTGCGGTCTCGGTATTATCTGTACCGTGCTGTTTAACGCGATCAGCGGTATTTTCCGCGGTGTGGGCGACTCGACCTCGCCTTTTGTTCTGATGCTGATCTCCTGTGTTACCAATATTATCGGTGATCTGCTGTTAGTCGGCGGCTTCCGAATGGGCAGCAACGGCGCTGCTGCGGCAACTGTTTTTGCTCAGGGCTTCAGTGTTCTCTGGGCCGTCCTGATCTTCAAAAAGAAGGGGCTTGGCTTCCCCATCCCCGCCGGAGAACTTCGTGTCACGAAAGAGGACAGCGTCAGGATCATCCGCTACGGTCTTCCCATTGCCTCTCAGGAGCTTCTCACAGGTGTCTCCTTCATGGTGATCCTGGCGATCTTAAACGGATTCGGAATCGTTGCCTCTGCCGGTGTCGGTGTAGCTGAGAAGATCTGCGGTCTGATGTTTATCGTCCCCGGTGCAGTCATGTCAGCTGTTTCCGCCTTCTCTGCCCAGAATGTGGGTGCCGGAGACCTGAAGCGTGCAAGACAGGGTATGTTTGCCGGAATGTGGGCCTCTCTTCTTGTGGGTGTGATCATGTTCCTTGTCACTTTTACACATGGCGCCTGGCTGTCACACTTTTTCTCCACAGATACAGAAGTCTGCCTGGCAAGCGCTGACTATCTTCGATCCTACTCCGTCGATTGTATTATCGTAAGCTTCACCTTCAGTATGATGGGCTACCTGAACGGACATGGCAGGACCGGTTTTGTGGCACTGCAGGGCATTCTGTGTACCTTCCTCGTGCGTATCCCCGTATCTTATTTCATGAGTAAGATTCCCGGCGTGTCCCTCTTTCAGGTGGGCTTCGCAACTCCGCTGGCAACGCTGTTTGGCATCCTGCTCCTCGTTATTTACCTGATTCCGTTTGAGCGACGCCTGTCTGCGCGGTCTTCTTCGGGAAAAGATCCCGACCTCGCCGTCCGTTCCAAACACACCGAACGCTGAAGCATTCGCTGTGAATTCGCCCGATCGCAATGAACTACGCAATTACAGTAAACACACTCTTACTGCAAATACATGCAAAAACGGACTGCCCAATGGCAGTCCGTTTTCTTATTCTCTGCATTAAATTTTTGTATGTGGATAATCGCCGTCAAAGCAGGCCTTGCATGTGGGTAATCCGTCCACCATCTCGTCAAGGTCCTCGATGCGCATGTAGCCCAGGGAATCCGCGCCAATCATGGCACAGATCTCATCCGTGGAGTAATGGTCGGCCACCAGCTGGTTGGTGTCTGCCACGTCGGTACCGTAGAAGCAGGGGAACAGGAAGGGCGGTGCACAGATACGCACATGAACCTCCATGGCACCTGCCTTTCTGAGCATTTTGACCAGCTTGGAGATGGTCGTGCCTCGCACGATGGAGTCGTCCACCAGCACGATCCTCTTGCCTGCGACCACTTCCTTCAGGACGCTCAGCTTCATCTGTACCGCAGACTCGCGCTCCTCCTGGGTGGGCTTGATGAAGGTTCGGCCGATGTAACTGTTTTTATAAAAGACCTGGCTGTACTGCAGTCCCAGCTCGTAGGCGTAGCCTGCTGCCGCCGTCACACCGGACTCAGGCACACCTGCCACGATGTCCGCATCGGCGGGATGGGCTTTGGCTAAGAGCTGTCCGCCGCGGAAGCGGGCTCTGTACACGTTGACGCCGTCCAGCGCGGAATCCAGTCTTGCAAAATAAATATATTCAAAAACACAGTGGGCCCTCACGGTGCCGCACATGGACCTGTCGGACTCAAGACCTGTCTTGGAAATTGTGAGGATCTCACCGGGCTCCACGTCCCTGACAAATTCTGCGCCGATGGCTTCCAGGGCGCAGCTCTCGGATGCAACCACATAGCCCTTGGGGAGCTTGCCCAGACACATGGGCTTCAGTCCCAGCGGGTCTCTTGCAGCGATCAGTTTGCGGGGGCTCATGATGAGAAGCGCATAACCGCCGGCTAACATTGGCATGGAGGCTTTGACCGCCTCCTCGATGGAGCTGCAGCGCGCACGCATGCGGGAGATCAGCACGTGGATCACTTCGGAATCGGAGGTCGCCTTGAAGGTCAGACCCTCCTCTAAGAGTTTTCTCTTGATCTCGTCGGCGTTGACGATGTTGCCGTTGTGGACCGTCGCCAGGGTGCCCTTCAGATAGTAGCTTGCCATGGGCTGAGCGTTCTCCAGGTTGCTTGCGCCTGTGGTGGAATAGCGCACGTGGCCGATGCCTAAATTGCCGGACATGTGCTCAAGTCTCTCGTGATCGAAGATCTCGGCCACCTGACCCTTTGCCTTGTGCATCGAAAGATTGCCTCTGGGGCCTGTGGTGTCGCAGACCGCAATGCCTGCTGCCTCCTGTCCGCGGTGCTGCAGTGCTACCAGACCGTAGTAGATCTGGCGGGCAACCGCCCTGTTTTCGCTGTCCCAGACGCCGAAAATACCGCATTCCTCGTGTGCTTTATCATAGTGGAGCATTTTGATACCTCCGTTTTATGTGTTATACCGTCGAATCCGGAAGAAACGCAAGCCTCGGATCGTCGATCCTCCGCCTCCTGCATTATGCGCCGGTTCCGGATCGTGTTTTTCCTCATTTCGACAAAAAAAGGCACTTCGACCAAACGGTCAAAGCGCCTTTGCTTTCGTGTTCATCATATGTCAGGCGTAAGGATAAGTCAATGTGCAAAACATCCATAATTTGCAGGGGCCGGACACTGTTTTTTGACCGATGACAGAGCTCTGTGGTATAATGAAAGCGATAAAACGCAACAACCCGCAAGATTCTGTATCGGGAGATTTTCTATGAAACGTATTTATCTGTTATACAATCCAAAATCCGGACGAGAGACCGTCACGGATGCCTTAAGCGACCTGATCGAGGAGCTCACCGTGGGCGGTTTTGAGATCGTAGTGCGCCCGACGCTCTACAGTGGCGAGGCTACCAAGCTGGCCGAGGCTCTGCCCGGGGACTACGATGCCCTGATCTGCTGCGGCGGTGACGGCACCCTGAACGAGGTGGTCACCGGCGTCCTTAAGAGGAAATCTCCTCTGCGCATCGGCTACATTCCCTTCGGAAGCACCAATGATTTCGGCCACACCATCTACGGTTCGCTGAATCACAAGGACGCTGTCTCAAGGATCATGAAGTTAACTCCCCACGACATCGACTGCGGTCTGCTGGAGGGCAAGCCCTTCGTCTACACTGCTGCCTTCGGTCTTTTTACCGATATCAGCTACGAGACTCCGCATAACGTCAAGGCTGCGCTGGGACATGCCGCATATGTGCTGGAGGCCGTGAGGAACCTGAGCAATATCAAGGTCTACAAGGTCCGCACCGAGATCGACGGGGACGAGGTCATCGAGGGCAGCTACCTGATCGGCATGGTGACCAACGCCGACTATGTGGGCGGTCTTCAGAATATCACCGGCAAAAATATCAATCTTCAGGACGGCGAACTGGAGCTGACCATGATCGCGAATCCCGAGAAGCCTTCCGACTTCGGCAAGGTGCTGCAGGCTCTCTATGAGGGAATCGAGAACGAGTCCGTGATCCGCCGAAAGGTCAAGCATGTGCGCTTCACCTTTGACAGCCCCACCCCCTTCACCACCGACGGCGAGTACGGCGGCACCTACGAGACCGCTGACGTGCGCTGCCTGCCCGGTGCGGTGACCATGGTATTCTAGGCGGACAATTATTTTTGATCTGCTTAGCGACGGACCGTTCCTTTTTGATCTGCTTTACGCCGGATGATCTCCTGCCCGGCGAGCGAATATTTATCGTATTATATCGGGCCGAAGGCCCGCCGAACATATAAACAACACACAAATTACATCGGAGGTTTTTGCTATGAATGAAAATGTAACCATCGACCGCAAGGCTTGTGCCCTTGAGAATTTTACCAAAAAATGTCGCTGCTCCCAGTCCGTTCTCCTTGCTTTCAAGGACCTGTGCGGACTCACCGAGGAGGAGTGCATGAAGGTCAGCGGCTGCTTCGGCGGCGGTATGCGCAAGGGTGAGGTGTGCGGTGCCTGCACCGGCGCTCTCATGGTGCTCGGCTGCCTCTACGGCCAGTACGACCTCGCTGACGCTGAGAGCCGCGTTACTGCGGACCGCGTCACCCACAAGATGATGGACGAGTTCAAGGCTGCCTGCGGTTCCTACCTGTGCAAGGATATTCTTGCCGACTACGATACCACCACTCCCGAGGGTGCTGCTGCCGCTCACTCTGAAGTTTGTCCCGGAGCTATCGCCAAGGCTGTTGAGATCGTAGAGAAGATCATCGCTGAAGAGAAATAAAGGAGGATTCCTATGATCCGTACCAATCTTTTTCAAAAGACACAGGCCCGCGACGTCATCGCAAAAAGAGGCCGCTATTCCCTGGTAGAGTATGAGCGCGATCTCTCCGTGTCCCCCTCCACCGCGGCTACTGCCTATTTTTCCTCCAAGATGAATGTGAGAAAAAGACAGGTCGTCTGTGAGCTGAACAACGACGGCGGCGTGATCATCCAGGCGGGCGCCATGCAGATGATGATGGGTCAGGTGCGTTCCTCCACCAACATCAAGGGTGCGGGCGACCTGATGAAAAAGATCGTCGGCAGCAAGGTGACCGGCGAATCCGCTATCAAGCCCATGTATGAGGGCTGCGGTCTGGTGGTCTTAGAGCCTACTTACCGCTACATTATTTTTGAAGATATCGCCGACTGGAACGGCGCCATGGTCATCGAGGACGGCATGTTCTTAGCATGCGATGCCACCGTAAATATGAAGGTGACCGCCCGCTCCACCATCTCCTCCGCAGTGCTGGGCCACGAAGGTCTGTTCAACACCTGCCTGACCGGCAAGGGCATTGCTGTGCTTGAGAGCCCCGTTCCCATGGACGAGCTGATCGTTGTGGAACTTGAGGATGATGTCCTTCGCATCGACGGCAGCATGGCCATCGCCTGGTCGAACACTCTGACCTTCACCGTTGAAAGGACTACCTCCACTCTGGTAGGATCCGCTGCTTCCGGCGAAGGCCTGGTAAACGTCTACAGAGGCACCGGCCGTGTGCTCATCGCCCCTGTCAACAAGACTCCTCTGATTCCCTCCCCGCTGCCGAAATTAGGTAAGTAAGAGGCTCCCAGCCTCCTGTTTACGAAAGGATCTTATCCATGCGCAAAAAAATCATCATCCTTCTCTGCATTTTCACCATGCTCCTTGCGGGCTGCGGCGCAGAGAAAAAGTCAGACCTGAAATTCATTTTTGTCCACGGACTCTCCGGCTGGGGCAGCTACGATACTCTGGATCATTTCTTCCCCTACTGGGGCTTATCCGGCGGCAGCGTCATCAAATACTTAAACCGAAACGGCTACGACAGCTATGCGGCCAGCGTGGCTCCCTCCGGCAGCGCCTGGGACAGAGCCTGTGAGCTCTACGCCCAGCTTGCGGGCACCGTGGTGGATTACGGCAAGGAGCACAGCGAGCGCTGCAATCATCCCCGCTTCGGAACCGATTTTTCCGGGAAACCCCTGATCGACGACCTTGAGCACTCCAAGCTGGTGCTTCTGGGCCACTCCTTCGGCGGCGCAACCGTCCGCCTGTTCTCTGAGATCCTGGCAAACGGCGCTCCCGCAGAGCAGGACGCCACCGATATCTCCGACCTCTCCCCCTTCTTCGCGGGCGGTCAGGGTCATCTGCTTCACGCCATCGTAGCGCTTGCCGCGCCCAACAACGGCACCACCGCCTACGACATGTATGAGGATCCTTCTTTTGACGCGAGTCAGGTTCCCGTCGATGAAAAATATGTGAAGCGCGGCAATTTAATGTCCCGCGGCACCAAGGCCAAGGAAGATACCCGCATCAAGGAGGACTATGCTGCCTACGATATGCACATCGACAACGCCCTGGCCATGAACGAGGGGATCACAACTTTTGATCACGTGTACTATTTTTCCTACCCCTGCTCTACCTCCGTCCGCGGCGAGGACGGCGCGATCCATCCGGATGCAGACATCACGGAGTCTCTTTTTATGAGGAGTGCTCTGATCATGAGCGCCTACGAGGGCACCACAGCAGGCGGTGTTGCGATCGATGCCTCCTGGCAGTCCAACGACGGTCTGGTAAATGAAGTGTCAGCAAAGGCACCGCTTAATGCTCCCTCGCAGAATTACGACGAGAACACTGAAACGGTGCCCGGTATTTGGAATATTATGCCCACCCTGCAGGGAGATCACATGTGTCTCCAGGGCGGTCTTACGAAGAGGGTGAAGATCAAGCCTCTTTATCTTCGACTGGTTCAGCTGCTTTCCGAACTGCCCGTCTGCGAGTAACTCCCAGTTTTCGCTTAAGAAGCTCTGCTACGGGCTTCTCAAAAAAGTAGGTGAGCAGGAACGCAACGACAAGGCTTACAACAACGATGAGGATCTGGTACTTCCACATCCACACTCTGTCTCCCAGCAGGTTGGGGGGTGTATCGCCCTCCCAGTGGGGGATGCGGGCGCTCTTTAAGCGGACTGCGATGAACTGGTGCCAAATGTAGAAATTGTAGGAGATGCCCGCGAGAATGCGGAGCACTCCGTTGCCGAAGATGACCTTGGCCCACTTGCCTGCCACCATCAGAGACAGCACCATCGCTGAGAAAACGATGGACATGCCGAAGCGCAGGGTGATCTGCACGGACTGGGTATTGGATGCGGCGAGCAGCTCGTGGATCATTTTGTTAAGAACCCACACGCTGGAGATGAAGATCAGCGCCGCCGCGATCTTGCCGTACTTGTCGGTAAGCCCGCTCTTCACCAGACTGATGTAGAGCATGCACACCAGCAGACCGTTGGCGTAATGGCACGCGTAGGTCATCATATTATTGTTGTAGTAGAAAATGTTGTCCGCATGGACCACATTGAAATATCTTGCAAAAAAGAGGGACACGCCCCACAATCCGACCACGGTGAGCGCGGGGAACTTGGCAAAAAGCTTGGCGATCCAGGGCATAAGCAGGTAATAGAGCACCTCGATCTGCACCGTCCACAGCACCGCGTTGATGGGTGATGTAGCCATCAGGGTGTTGGAGAAGGTCTTCACATAGAAGAGATGGGCAAGCAGATCCTTCACGGCCATGCCGGTGTTAAAATATTTGTGCTCGCACACCGCCAGGATAAACATTAAGATCACTGCCAGCAGATAGGAGGGCACGATCCTGACAAATCTCTTCTTGTAGAAGGTCACGGTATCGGGCCATTCCTCCCCAAGCAGAATGCTTCTCGCATAGGGGTAGAAGTTGCAGATCGCGCTGACGATGATCAGCAGATCTACAAAAATATAGCCGCAGCGCACAAAACCTTCTAAGTTGAATTCACTGATGCCAAGAATGCTCGCGCAGAAGCCGGGCAGTACCACCCTGGGGGTGATCCAGCTCTGCTGCCAGAAATGGAACCATGCAACCAGACCGATGGCGATCGCTCTGATGCCATCCATGACATCGATATACTTCGGTACTCTGACCTTTCTGCTTTCTGTCGCTTCCATAATTTTTCCCTCTCATGAGCCCTCACGGGGGCTTATTTTTATCTGAAAATAAGTATTCTCTCGAACTGTCTCAGCAATTTCTCTATTACTTCCAAGATTGCTTCTTCAAGCACATTTTATCACAGAATCGCCGATTCTCCTATCTTTTTTCTATTTTCCTTCGCTGTCAAATCAATGCTCCTGCTGTTGATAATTACCTGCCGATTTGCTAAAATATGAGTATCTATATCTTTTTTTATTCGGGAGGAATCCTCAATGGGTGGCAGTATTTTCGGCAATATTATCGGTACCGTTTATTTTCTGGTCTTTCAGTGTGCGGGCTTCGTGCTTGCGGGACTGTTCCTGCGCAAAGATCACCCCGTCGCAAGATTTGTGATCGGCAGCACCATCGGCTCACTTTTGCTGCAATGGCTGCCTATTCTCTACGCGCTGCTGCTTGATTTCACCGTGGAAGCGCATGTGGCTGCACTGGTAACACTTGCCCCCATCATCTACATGGGACTGCGCCGCCGCGAGATCCTCAATGCGGACCTTGCCACTGTGAAGCGCGAGTCCTTCCTCCGTCATAGGTTCATTCTGATCCTCGCAGCTGTGACTTTTGTGTTCTGGGTATGCCTGCTGCTCACCCACACCATTCAGCCTGCTGCCGACGGATCCTTCCATACCGGCCAGTCCTGCTACGGCGACATGAACATGCACCTCGGCTTCATCACCGGCATCGCTGTTCAGCAGACCTTCCCTCCCATGTACTCCATCTTCCCCGGACTGCGCCTGGCTTACCCCTTCCTCTCCGACAGTATTTCCTCAAGCATTTATGTCATGGGCGCTTCCCTGCGCTATGCTTACATTCTTCCCATGCTGGCAGCCTTCCTGCAGGTCATGGGCATGATCTACCTGCTCGCTTACGAAATTCTGCGCAGCCGCTCCAAGGCCGTGCTCGCGTGGGCGCTGTTCCTCTTTAACGGCGGCTTCGGCTTCTCCTATTTCTTAGATTACACCAAGACCGCTGAGTACAACTTCAAGAGTATTTTTACCGGCTTCTACACCACCCCCACCAACCTGACCGGCAACAACATCCGCTGGGTCAATATGATCGCCGACATGCTGCTTCCTCAGCGTGCCACCCTCTTTGGCTATGCGGCTGCTTTCACCTGCATTTACCTGCTGTACCGCGCTGTTTTCTCAAACATTGAAGAAAAACGCTCCTACTTTATCATCGCAGGTCTGATCTTAGGCTCCCTGCCTCTGATCCACACCCACTCATTCCTGGCTTCCGGCCTGATCGCAGCTTCCTGGCTTCTGTATGTGCTCTACAGAGAGCATAAGGCGATCCCCTTCTTTACCCCCGGCGTGTTCTTCATCGCCTTCGCGGTATTCCTCGGTGCGATCTCCTTCCTTCGTAAAAAGGGCGTTCTCCAGGACAACCTTCTGATGCCCTTAGCCATCGGCATCTTCGCTCTGATCGTACTTTACGGCGTAGTCCTTCTGATCTCTCATCTTATGCAGAAGGACTGGCGCGAGTTCGTAAATACCTGGGGCATCTTCCTTGCATGCGCCCTCATCTTCGCACTTCCTCAGCTGATCTTCTGGACCTTCGGCCAGGTCGCTGAAGGCGGTTTCGTGCGCGGACATTTCAACTGGGGCAACCAGGGCGACATGATCTTCTGGTTCTATCTGAAGAATCTTGGCCTGCCTTTCCTGCTCCTGATCGGTGCCATCTTCTCCCGCAAGCGCAAGCTTTCCCGCCTGTTTTTACCTGCAGGCCTGATCTGGCTGCTCGCGGAGCTGGTGCTCTTCACCCCCAATCCCTACGACAATAATAAGCTGCTCTATATTGCTTATCTTCTGTTAATGATCGCTGTAGCCGACTACGCTGTGGACCTCTACCACACCGTGAAAGATTTAGGCGGCGCCAGGATCCTCACCGGCATTGCCCTGATCGTGTGCTTTATCTCCGGTGTCCTGACTCTCGGCCGCGAGATCAAGAGCGACTACCAGCTCTACTCCGCAGCTCATGTGCACATGGCACGCTTCATCGAGGACAACACCGAACCCACCGCAACCATCCTGACCGACACCCGTCATGTCAATGAGGTCGCTTCCCTCACCGGACGCAACATCGTCTGCGGTGCGGACACCTTCCTCTTCTACCACGGCATCGACACCTCCGAGCGTAAGGCAGAGCTTCGCCGTATGTTCGAGGAGCCCTCGGCATGTCAGGATCTCTTTGAAAAATACGATGTGTCCTACGCATCCATCTCCTCCTACGAGCGCAACAACTACAATGTGGACGCTTCCTGGTTCGAGGAGCACGGCGACCTTGTCTTCGCAGAGGAAGACATCGAGCTGTATCGCCTGCGGAATTAAGATACGACCACAGTGAGGCAGCACAATGATTTTTATCCCTTTATCCCCCGAAGACGACAAAAAGATCGGAGAAATGTCCGCCATGGCGACTGCCATCGTGCGTGAGCATTTTGATCCGATCATCGGTACTGCACAGAACGATTATATGATTGCGAAGTTCCAGACTGTAGATGCTATCAAGGAGCAGCTTGATCACGGTTACAGATACTATTTTGCGGTCCGTGAGGACAAGACCGTCGGCTTCCTTGCTTTTTACCCCAAGGGGGATATCGTCTACTTAAGCAAGTTCTACCTCTACAAGGAGGAGCGCGGACAGGGACTGTCCCGCGAGATGTTAGCCTTCGTCTGCGAGCAGGCTGAGGCTCTCGATCTTCATGCCATCGAGCTCAATGTGAACCGCAACAACTCTGCCATCTACGCCTACGAGAAGCTGGGATTTAAAATAGCCCGCACCGAATGCAACGACATTGGTGAGGGCTACTTCATGGATGATTATGTTTACCGTTTGGATCTGTAATTTGGTACATCCGTCCGCTGCCGTGCGGTCTTTTCCCGTGTGCCCGTCGGACCTCTATGTGAGAAAATCCCCGTTGTTGTCTGGTCGCGTTCACGTCAGCGAACGAAACGTTTAGATGTACCCACAGATGTCAAGGATATCTGTCTGAATTAATTAATTAAATGAACTTTGGAGCGCGGAAGAAAGTCATCCACTTCGTCAGTATATGTGACCTGGAGCTTTCCTCCGTTTTTTGTTATGTTGTTGGCAATAAGACTGCCGTTGAATACAGCACCATTGCCGTTTATGGTGATATTGCCCTCCGGTGCAAAAAGAATGCCGGTGAACTCTGCGCCGCCGCCGTTTACGGTGATGTCACCCTTCTCGGATACCACAACGATGGGGTAGGAAGGCGTGCTGTTTAAGGTCGCGCCGTTTAAGTCGATATTGCCCTTGACCACGATGGTGATGGGGAATTCGGCGTTATACGCGGTGGAGTTATGACCGCGAAAGATCAGGTCGCCCTCAACATAGATA
>JAZULD010000004.1:0-5689 GCA_045643625.1 Acetatifactor sp.
TGACGGATCTGCAACCATAGCCGATAACGGTCGAGGTATACCTGTTGGTATGCATGAAAAAGGCATCAGTGCGGAACGTTTGGTTTTTACCACATTGCATGCCGGTGGTAAATTCGACAATGAAGCATATAAGACCAGTGGTGGTCTCCACGGTGTAGGTTCTTCCGTTGTAAATGCGCTTAGTACCAGACTGACCGTTACGGTCAAGGACGGAAGTTGCATCTACCGGGACTCCTATGAGCGCGGCATTCCCGTTGTCGATCTGATCGACGGATTACTTCCCGTGATCGGCAAGACCAAAGAGACCGGTACCAGCATCAACTTCCTTCCCGACGATACTATTTTTGACAGAACCAGATTCAAGGAGGACGAGGTCAAGAGCCGTCTCCATGAAACTGCTTACTTAAATCCCGGACTTACCATTCTCTATGAGGACAGAAGAAGAGAAGAGCCCGAGAAGATCACTTTCCATGAGCCAGAGGGTATCGTGGGCTTCATCAAGGACATGAACAAGTCCAAGGAGACCGTGCACGACGTCATCTATTTCAAGGGTGAGAGCGACGGCATCTCCGTTGAGGCAGCTTTCCAGTATGTCAACGAGTTTCACGAGAACGTGCTGGGCTTCTGCAACAACATTTACAACTCCGAGGGCGGTACTCACCTGACCGGTTTTAAGACCGTCTTCACCAATGTCATCAACAATTACGCAAGAGAGCTTAACATCTTAAAGGAGAAGGATGTGAACTTCACCGGTGCCGATGTCAGAAACGGCATGACCGCAGTCATTTCCCTGAAGCATCCCGATCCCAGATTCGAGGGTCAGACCAAGACCAAGCTTGACAATCAGGACGCCGCAAAAGTAGTCTCCAAGGTCACCGGCGAGGAGATCACCAGATTTTTTGACCGTAATCTTGAGACCTTAAAGGGTGTCATCGGCTGTGCCGAGAAGGCAGCCAAGATCCGTAAGACAGAAGAGAAGGCCAAGACCAATCTTCTGACCAAGCAGAAGTTCTCCTTCGACTCCAACGGCAAGCTTGCCAACTGCGAGTCCAAGGATGCCGAGAAGTGCGAGATCTTTATCGTAGAGGGTGACTCTGCGGGCGGCAGCGCCAAGACTGCAAGAAACCGTATGTTCCAGGCAATTCTGCCCATCCGCGGTAAGATCTTGAACGTTGAGAAGGCCAGCATCGACAAGGTGCTCGCTAACGCCGAGATCAAGACCATGATCAATGCCTTCGGCTGCGGCTTCTCAGAGGGCTACGGCAACGATTTCGACATTACCAAGCTCCGCTATGACAAGATCATTATCATGGCCGATGCGGACGTGGACGGTGCACATATCTCCACGCTGTTATTGACCCTGTTTTACCGATTCATGCCCGAGCTCATCTTTGAGGGACATGTTTATATTGCCATGCCTCCCCTTTACAAGGCAATGCCGAGCAAGGGAGAGGAGCAGTACCTCTACGATGACAAGGCACTTGAAAAATACCGCAAGACCCACAAGGGTCCCTTTACACTGCAGCGATACAAAGGTCTTGGTGAGATGGACGCCCAGCAGCTCTGGGAGACCACATTAAATCCGGAGACCAGAATGCTGAAACAGGTCGAGATCGAGGACGCGCGCCTTGCAAGTGAGGTCACCGAGATGCTCATGGGCACCGAGGTTCCTCCCAGAAAGGCCTTTATCTACGAGCATGCGACCGATGCAGAGCTGGATGTGTAGGAGGTTTGTATGAACAACAACGAACGTATTCTGAAAACCGAATACTCCGAGGAGATGCAGAAATCCTACATCGACTACGCCATGAGCGTCATCATCGCCAGAGCACTCCCCGATGTCAGAGACGGTCTGAAGCCCGTTCAAAGACGTACTCTCTACGATATGCATGAGCTTGGCATCCGCTACGACCGCCCTTATCGTAAGAGCGCGAGAATCGTCGGCGATACCATGGGTAAATATCACCCCCACGGCGACAGCTCCATCTACGAAGCTCTCGTCGTTATGACCCAGGACTTCAAAAAAGGTCTTCCCCTGATCGACGGTCACGGCAACTTCGGCAATATCGAGGGTGACGGTGCCGCAGCAATGCGATATACCGAGGCAAGACTTGAAAAGATCACCCAGGAAGCATTTCTGGCAGATCTGGACAAGGATGTAGTTGATTTTATCCCCAATTTTGATGAGACAGAGAAGGAGCCCTCCGTACTTCCCGTTAAGATCCCGAACCTCCTGGTGAACGGATCCGAGGGTATCGCGGTCGGCATGGCCACCAGCATTCCTCCCCACAATTTAGGTGAGGTCATCGAGGCCACCAAGGCTTATCTTCTCAATGAAAATATCACCACCGCAGAGCTGATGCGCTATGTGAAGGGTCCCGATTTCCCCACAGGAGGCGTTATCATCAACAAGGATGAGCTCCCCCTGATCTACGAGACCGGCGTGGGCAAGGTCAAGGTCCGCGGCAAGGTGGAATTCGAGAAGGGTAAGAACGGCAAAACCAACGTGGTCATCACCGAGATCCCTTACCCCATGATCGGTGCGAATATCTCCAAATTCCTCATGGATGTGGCTGCACTTGCGGAGAGCAAGAAGACAATGGATATCGTTGATATCAGCAACCAGTCCTCCAAGGAAGGCATTCGCATCGTCATTGAACTGAAAAAAGACGCAGATACCGAGAATTTTGTCAATCTGCTTTACAAGAAGACCCGTTTGGAAGATACCTTCGGCGTAAATATGCTGGCCATCAGTGAGGGCCGTCCCGAGACCTTATCCTTACGCCAGATCATCAAGGCAAGCGCCGACTTCCAGTTTGAGATCGCGACCCGCAAATATACCACACTCCTTGCCAAGGAGATGGAGAAGAAGGAGATCCAGGAAGGTCTGATCAAGGCCTGCAATGTCATCGACCTGATCATCGAGATCCTGCGCGGTTCCAAGGACCGTGCAATGGCTAAGGCCTGCCTGACAGAGGGTAAGATCGACGGCATCAAGTTCCGCTCCGGCGAGTCCCAGATCATGGCTACTCAGCTGTGCTTCACCGAGAAACAGGCTAATGCGATCCTTGAGATGCGTCTGTACAAGTTGATCGGCCTGGAGATCGAGGCTCTGATCTGCGAGCACGAGGAGACGCTTTCCAACATTTACCGTTATGAGGATATCCTGGAGCACAAGGAATCCATGGCGTTCGTAATTATTAACGAGCTCGATGACCTCAAGAAGGAATACGCAAGAAAGCGCCGCACCGTCATCGAGAACGGTGTTGAGGCAGTCTACAAGGAGAAGGAGATCGAGGAGACCGACATCTGCTTCCTGATGGACCGTTTCGGCTACGCAAGATGTGTGGATCTGCAGACTTTAGAGCGAAACCGAGAGGCTGCAGAGGCTGAGAATAAATACATTCTGATCTGTAAAAATACAGGCCGTATCTGCCTGTTCACCAACACCGGTCAGATGCATATCATAAAGGTTGCGGACCTGCCCTTCGGACGCTTCCGCGACAAGGCAGTGCCCATCGACAATGTGAGCAATTTTAACTCCGAGAAGGAAGAGATCCTGTGCATCACAAGTCAGACGGAGCTCAGCTCCTCACAGGTGGTGTTCGTCACCGCACAGTCCATGATCAAGATCGTGGACGGAAGCGAGTTCGATGTTGCCTCCAAGAGGACCGTGGCAAGCACCAAGCTTGCGGATGACGACTATCTGGTAAGCGTTATGTGCGTGACCAGCCAGAGAAATATCGTGCTGCAGAGTAAGGACGGTTATTTCTTACGCTTCCTCATCGAGGAGATCCCCGAGAAGAAGAAAAATGCCATCGGCGTCCGCGGCATGAAGTTAAACGATAAGGACGCGATCGAGTCCGTTTACTACCTGCAGAACGCTGTGGAGGTAGCGATCGACTACAACGGCCGCAATCTTGTGCTGAATCATCAGGTGAAGCTCGGCAAGCGCGACACCAAGGGCATCAAGATCAGAAAGGCGTAGAGCCTAAACTAAGTTAAAACGGAGAGTATTATGAGAGTAATCGCGGGAACCGCCCGCAGCATGCCTTTGAAGGCTCCTGCAGGTATGGACACAAGACCCACCACCGACAGGATCAAGGAGACCCTGTTCAACATCTTACAGGCCGACGTGCCGGGATCTGTTTTTATCGATCTTTTCAGCGGAAGCGGTGCGATCGGTATCGAGGCACTGAGCCGCGGCGCTAAGAAGGCATATTTTATCGAGAATGCCAAGGCAGCCATCGCCTGCATCGACGATAATCTGAAGTTCACCAAGTTCACCGAACAGGCAACTGTCTTAAAGCATGATGTGCTCGCAGGCCTCTACAATATCCACGAGAAGCATGCGGACATCATCTTCATGGATCCCCCTTACGAGCAGGGTCTTGAGGAACGTGTTTTAAGCGTTCTCGGCGACATGCCCTATGTGGACGAAGATACTCTGATCATCTGCGAGGCAGTTCTGAAGGAAGATTTTTCTTACGCGGGCGACTACGGATTTGACGTTGAGAGAGTTAAGAATTATAAGACCAACAAGCATGTTTTTCTTAGAAAAAAATCCGCCGAATAAGCCAGTAAACAGCGGTAGAATGGAGCAGTAATGAAGAGAGCGATTTATCCCGGAAGTTTCGATCCCGTGACTTTCGGACACCTGGATGTCATCAAAAGAGCATCCGAGATCTTCGACGAACTCATCGTCGGCGTGCTGAACAATAAGGGGAAGAGCCCGTTGTTTTCTGTTGATGAACGTGTTAAAATATTGGAGGAAGCGACCAAAGATCTGCCCAACGTTAAGGTTGACAGTTTCAGCGGTCTGCTCATCGATTATGCGGCTGAAAAAAACCTGCATTGTGCGGTTCGAGGCCTGCGTGCGATCACCGATTTCGAGTATGAACTGCAGATCGCACAGACCAACAGACTGCTTTCCAAAGGCAAGCTGGACACAGTATTTTTGACTACTAGCCTGGAATATTCCTACTTAAGTTCCTCGGGCGTTAAGGAGATCGCTTCCTTCGGCGGCGACATCAGCCAGTGCGTACCCGAGTTTGTAGAGAAGCTGATTATTGAAAAATACCAGAAAGCAAAGGAGAATTGATATGAGCAGCAGAATTGAACAATTGATCGACGAAATCGAGGATTATATCGAGAGCTGTAAACCCAAATTTATGTCCAGCACCGAGATCATCGTTAACAAGGACTCCATCGACGAGCTTCTTCGCGAGCTGCGCATGAAGACTCCCGATGAGATCAAGCGTTATCAGAAGATCATCAGCAACAAGGAAGCCATCCTGAACGATGCACGCGCCAAGGCTGAGGCACTGATCAACGAGGCAACCATTCACACCAATGAGCTGATCAACGAGCATGAGATCATGCAGCAGGCATACGCTCAGGCAAATGAAGTTGTTTCCATCGCGACCCGCCAGGCTCAGGAGCTGCTTGACAGCGCTACCATCGAGGCTAACAGCGTTCGTGCGGCTGCTATGCAGTACATGGATGACATGTTAAGCCAGTTAGAGGGCATTATTGACGCAAGCACCCGCAGCGCAGTGACCAATTATGAGAATCTTGTGGGCAATCTGAACCAGTACAAGAGCATCATTCAGAGCAACCGTACCGAGCTTCATCCCGTGGATGACGATCTCGAGGCAGTCGATCTGGGCGCAGAGGACGAGGCTAACTA
>JAZULD010000005.1:0-13189 GCA_045643625.1 Acetatifactor sp.
CAACCCCAGTAAAAATATTTTCAAAGCCGCATTTTTTCATAACAGCACAGGAAGCCATGTTCTCTGCCAGGCATATGCCGAACACTTCTAAAATGTCTGCCTGTTTCGCAATCACCGGAAGAAATGCCTTCACTGCTTCGGTTGCATATCCCTTGCCCGTGTATTTCTTGGCAATGTGATATCCGATCTCCCACATGCCGTCCTCAATGGGACACAGCTGAACATAACCCACATTGTCGTTCGTTGCCTTCTCAATGATCGGATAGACGAGTGGGCCTTCGAGGCTTCCGTATTGGGAGATCAGGAACTCCAAGGTTTCCTGCACCTCTTCCACGGACTCCCACACCTCATCGGGCACGAATCTCTTATTATCTTCATCGACGGAATTCTCCTGCACGACCTGTGCCATATCCATTGTAAATTCCGTTATCATTAATCTTTCTGTTTCAATTAACATTTTTCTCCCCCATACTGTCGTATCATTATAATTCAACCATCAGACAGTTATCTCCCGTATACTCTGAAAAACTGCTTGATATGCCTGTCCATGAGTTCCATGGCTTCTTCCTCTCGCTCAGGCTCTCTGTCACAGAGGTTCATCCACATGGAAATCGGCCAGGCGAACTGTGCAGCCATGATCTCAGGGTCATCATCCTTAAGGATATCTTCCCGAATCAGGAACCTGATCAGCCCGATGTTGTATTTCAAAATATCTTCGTAGCTTTGCTTCGATTGTATTCTCTTCAGTGTTTCATTTTGGAACTGTTCAATGGTCAACATCTTTCTGACCCTGCTGATCTTAGGATCATGGATATTGTAGCCAATCTGCTCCTTGATCATTTCACCGATCGCTTCCGGCGACATTCCTTTTTTGTCTGCGGTAAATGCAGGATCGTCCCAGTCTGCCCTCGCAAAAATAGAATGTCTGTCAAATTCTTTCATCAGCTCTTCTACCAGCGTATCCAGAATATCCTGCTTGCTCGCAAAATGACTGTAAAGGGAAGCCTTGCGAAGACCAACGGCATCTGCGATCTGTGCAATACTGGTTGCCTCATATCCATTGACCGAAAAAAGGTCCAATGCAACTTCAAGAATATGTTCTTTCGTGTTTCCTTTTTCCATGTTTGATTCCTCTCATATTTATTTCAGGACAAACGCATTTTAACATACTACCGTTCGTTAGTCAATGACAGGATATCGTTATCTGATTTATTAAAAAAAGCCCATGGAATCACCATGGGCAGCACTTCTACGCAGCAAGTTTTGATAGTCTTCGGGCATATGAGATTATTCTGTTCTCATAACCATTGTCTTCATCCCGGGCAACTACCGGAGGAATATCTTTCTGCTTTTTGGCAAGCAAATCCTCCATATGTACTCCAAACAACTCACTTAACATCAGCAAATGATCTACGGAAGGAAGAATCTTCCCCCTGATCCATCGATATATTGGTTGGGGACATGAAAGATGCAGATACTCCTGAATGTCCTTCACTGACATACCCGCATTATCAATATATTTTTTCAACTGTTTTCCTGTTTGAATCATATCTATGCTTGGATATGTCTTTGACTGTTTCATGTAATCTCCCTATTTCTTTACAACAATATACTCTGTCTCCTCGATTTCGCCGGAATTTAAAACATCAAGCAGTCGAAAGACCGGACCTGTCGGATGAGTTCTGCCTGCCTCCCATGCTTCAACCGTTTTCTTTGACACACCCATATATGCGGCAAACACGATCTGTGTCATGCCTGCTCTCATTCTGAGTTCTCTTATCTCTCTGCCGGAATATTCTTTTACAGGTACAATGGAAAATGTTTTTACTCTGGCTTTTCCACCGTCTTTCTCATATTCGATAGCTTCCTCCAACCCCTGCTTTAGATCCTCAAACAATGAACTCATAGAATCATCTCCTGCTTTTCTTAGCGGCTTCTGCCTTTAACGATTTAACTAACTTCTTCAGAACGTTTTTCTCTTCGGCTGTGAGATTCTCCCGATCTATTTTCTCAAATGCGGTGATCAAGTATATCACTTCATACTCGGCAAAATCTGTGTAACACACTCTAACGCTTCCGCTTTTCCCTCTGTTCTCGAGAGGATATCTAACCTTCCGAATACCACCGGTTCCTTCCATTACCGGGCCGGATTCGGGGTCTTTAAGCAACATGATCTGCAACATCCGCAACTCATCGTCATCAAGTCCGATTTCTTTCCATCGTTTTGTAAATAAGGGAACCTCAATAAACGTTCTTGTCATGAAAAAATACCTGCTCTCATAATATTATACCCCATATTATAGGGTGTCAATATTCCTATTTTGACAATACACATTGTAAGTCATGTCAAGTGTGGCGTCATTGGACTGTTAGTCCAATACATAATGGCAAAAGCAAGTAATACTATTATCGCGTCCTCATCCAGAGTTCAAAAAAATAAGTGCAGATGTTCATTCACACCTGCACTTATACAGCATAAATTTTTATTGTTTTTCCGGAGTTACCATTGTAACCTCCCCTATTCCGGCCTCTGCGCGAGCACCCTCTCAAGAGGTACCCAACCAAGATACCCGGGATATACGCCCTGCGCCGACAGCTTCTCGATCTCAAGGTAATCATCGATGCGCACTACGTTCCAGGCATGAATGACCTGTCCGTTGTCCAGCGCGATGCCGCAATGTCCCCAGTCCATCATGCCCTCGGACGTCTTACAAAGGCAGTCGTAAAAAACAACTGCGCCGCGCTCCGGAGTACCTGTACGGATCGCATCCCTGTACAGAAGATAGGATTCCCTGGCACTGTCTCCGCCGAACACTTCGATATCATTGCCCTTTTCGATGGCGTCCTCCACGAAGGAGAGGCACCATCCGGCATAGTTCTTATCTCCAAGGTGCTGCATAGCCCATGCGATCGTTTTTTCCCGCATATCGTTCTGAACGCTCATTCCTTTACTCCTTCTCCTTCACAATGGCTCTCACGATACCGGAGAGTGCCGCAAAGAGAACGCCTGCTACGGGCCATACGATCCAGGTGAAGTCCCAGCGCATGGTCCAGAAACTCCAGCCAAGGTAAATGGCAACTGCCAGGCACCAGTAAACGCCTGTGAAGGTGTCTGTTTTTTCCTTGATCTTCTTCTCTGCCTTGGTATACTCACCCTCCTGAAGCAGGGTAGAAAAGCTCTCCTTGACCATAGCCACGCGGATGATCATATTGACGCCAGCAGCGATCAGGATGAGAAGGATTCCCACAAAAACCGCAATGATATAATCGGGTGCGCTCATAGCTGCCGCAATGATCATGGGCACCACAGCGATGATGCAGAGCACTACGCCCAGGGCAATGCCTCTGGTGAAGGTGCCTTCGAAAGCGCGCTCCTTCTCTTTGACCATTCCGGTGACACCGTACTCGGTCTCAAAAGCGACTTTCTCTAAGTCTTCGGAACGAGAGGCCTTGATGCCGTAAGTAATGAACATAAATACTGCTGCTGCGATCATGCAGAACAGAACGGTGCAGCCGACTGCTGCCGCAAGACCTTCTGTAATATGAAAACCTGCCTCCTCGGACAGTGCTCCGAGAATGATCAGGATGACCGGGCTGGTAATGCACAGCGCGGTTCCGTTTGCGATGACGGGAGCGCCCTTCCTGCGAAGCTCCAGGAATTCGTTTGCCTCTTCCATGGATACTCTGCGTAAGGACTCGCTGCTCTTAGTCTCTTTATAAGTAGTGGGTGTGTTCTGCTCGGGAATCATATCATCCTTGAGCAGGTAGTCGGTGCTCACGCCGAACAGTTCTGCCAGCTGGATCACCTTCTGCAGATCCGGAACGGAACCTGCGCTCTCCCACTTGGAAACGGCCTGTCTGGAAACACCCAGCTGCTCTGCCAGTTCCTCCTGGGACCAGCCGTTCTTTTTTCTTTCCTCTGTAATCTTGTCTGCTAAAATCATTTCGATTCTCCCTTCGTGATTTGATAGTGAAAGGATATCTCTTTTTGCGGTTGCATACTACCAACCGGGGCTGTCAATTTGTCAAATAATGGTTGCAACTGCGCAAATTTGCCGGGAAAACGGCTATTTTCTTCGTTTTCTCACTTAAAAACAGGGCTCCCGGCACTTTCACATCTATTCTTCAAAAAATACTACATTGGTGTTCCGACTTCGATCAGATTGCCATCCGGATCGTAAAAACGCACCACCTTCTGACCCCAGCTGTGGGTCATCAGAGTGTTGACATACTGTACATCCGGATATAATCGCTCCAGTTTTTCCACGAATGCCTCGATCTCTTTCTCCTCGAAATAGAGCTCGCAGGAATTGTTCTTCGCTGTCACGTCACGGTTCAGAAATTCCTGCCAGATCTTCTTATCCTGCAGCACAAGTCCCTCGGTGAGGATCACGTTGCCGTCATTGTCAAGGATCGTATTCAGGCCGAACACATCGTGGTAAAACTGTTTGGACCGCTCGATATCGTCGACTGCGATCAAAATATTTTTAAGCCTCATGTCTGCTTCCTCCGGCAGGTCTACTCGCTGATAAACAGTACGCCCAAAGTGCCGGGACCGCAGTGGCTTGAGATAACGCCGCCCGCAGTTGTCTCGAGGATCTCATCAAACAGGTTCAGGCTCTCCAGATAGGCCCGTACGCCGTCGATAACCTCTCTGTCGTCACTTGTATGGGTGACGAAAACGCGTGCTTTTCTGGCCCCTTTCAGCTCGTTCTCCAGGTCCCTGGCATAATTGAGGGTCACTGCCTTCATCTTGCCTCTGTACTTCTTGTCGCTGCTCATGACGCCGTCCTTTACAACGATCCTGGGATGCAGCTTGATCGCTGCGCCGATCATTGCGGACAGACCGCTGCAGCGTCCGCCTCTGTACAGGTACTCCAGGGTATCCACAACAAAGCTTGCTCTGACCTTGGGAATGATCTCGGCGATCGCCTGTACGATCTCGTCGGCGCTCTTGCCCTCTGCTGCCATGATCGCAGCCTCGATCACAGACAGGCCGATACCGGTTGAGAGGTTCTTGGAGTTGATGACATGCACCTTCTCCTCGGCACCGATCTCCTCCGCTGCCATTCTGCAGACATTTGCGGTAGTGGACATATCCTCCGAGATCGTAAATACCACCAGCTCGTCAGCAGTCTTTAACTCTCTCTCAAACAGCTCCATTGCCTGAGTGATGGATGCAGCTGATGTCTTGGGCGTTGTCTTGTGCTTGTCGGACCACGCGAAGATCTCCTCCCGGGTGATGGTCACGCCGTCCTCATACTCATCCTCCCCAAGAAGAATATGAAGCGGTAAGATCGCAACATTGTACCTTTCCAGTAACTCTTTTGACAGATCGCATGTACTGTCAGCAATAACTTTTACCATTTTTCTCCTCCTGTAAAACCGGTCGCTTTCTCTCATCCCCGGACCGGCAATTACTTATAAAACCATGATCAGCGTTCCCGCTGCGATCAGAATACATCCGATCAGGGATTTCGCTGTAAATTGCTCATGTAAAAAAACAAACGCCAGGATAAGCGTGATCACCACGGACAGTTTGTCGATGGGCACGACCTTGGAAGCCTCGCCCACCTGAAGTGCCTTGTAATAGCACAGCCAGGACGCACCGGTCGCAAGTCCCGAGAGGATCAGGAAGATCCAGCTTTTTCTGCTGATCGCAGAGAGACCGCCCTGTGCATGAGTGAGGAAAACCATTCCCCAGGCCATGGCAAGGACCACGATCGTTCTGATGGCCGTAGCCAGGTTGGAGTTCACACCCTCAATGCCGACTTTGGCCAGAATAGACGTCAGCGCAGCAAATACTGCGGAAAGAATTGCAAATACGAACCACATTTCTTTTCCCTCCTACCTCTGCTTTCCGTACATTTTCACCAGTTTGTGATGTCCGATGATCATAAACGGAATCGGGATCAGAACTCCTCCGATAGAGAAAATGATCTCAAGCACCTCGTTCGGCGCAAAGTAGCCGAGCCAGTAGCCGAGTTCGATGATGATACCATAGGCGATCCAGAGCATGCCATGCTTCTTGTTCCAGGCAATAATGTCCGAGATCTCTTCCTTCTTCGGCGGGTCGGCCGTGTTATAAAAACCAACAGGCTCTTCTTTTTTCCTGTATTGTGAGACACCGAGGCCCACCATGACCAGTGCCACACCGGACATGATGATCAGTGTCATGATCGTTTCAGCATTCATTACGGTTTCCTCTTACTCCATCATCGCTTCTCTGTTTTCTTCGGAGTTGACCTTGGCGATCTGGCCAAAATAGATTGTGTACTCATTCTCACCGACGGTGCATTCAGTCTCAACCAGAGTTGTTCCCTGCAGATCGTAAGCGAAATTGTCCTCCATCTCACCCATAGGGGTGGAACCTCTCCACACGTTGTGGATGTGATTCTCCTCGCAGAGATAGAGATCGTACGCGCCGTTTGCGGAGCTGTTCTGCTCAAAGGTAGCGTGGCTCAGCTCATCCAGGGGATCCTTCAGAAGCACTGCCTCGCCGTCAGCGTAGGTGTAGATCGAAATGGGGGTCCATCTGAAATTTACAACAGTCTGGGCGATCAGCTCGGGGATACCGTCCTGGTCCAGATCCAGCAGAGTGAAATCATCGTAGTGCTCGCCAAACTTCTGAATGTTTGTATCATAGTCAAGGGTTGCGTCATTCAGCTCCTCATGCTCGCCTTCCAGCACGGGTGCTGCCTCCAGGATCGCCTTATAAGCTGCCAGTGCCTCTGCCTGAGGGCCGTCGTAGACAGGTGCTGCTTCTTCCGCATCCTCTGCGTCCTCTGAAGGCTCCTCGCTCTCGACCTCTGTCTGCGCTTTGTCCGCAGGCGCCTCATCCTTCTTCTGACCGCAGCCTGCAAAAGCTGCAGTGATAACCATAACAGTTGCCAGTGCCAAACTGATTTTTCTGAACATAATGTCTCCTCCTTTTACTTCTCTGTGCGTTATCCTTTGGTGCGGTCCTCGTAAGAGCGGATCAGGAAATCGATTCTGCCCTGTTCTCTCTTTCTGTCTTCCTCATTGAGCTGCTCATAAGGCACGAGGCTTCTGTGGATGCGCTTCTGGCTGTCACGGGGCGTTCCGTTCTCGGGAATACCGTAGCTCCAGTGATTGATATAATACTGTCTGCACCAGCGGATGTGCTCAAGGCGCGCCATCTCCTCCATGCTCTTCACGACGGGATGGCCTGCATCGACCATGGTGCGGTACAGATCGTAGTAGTCCGCGATCATCTTGTAGGAGCCCTGCATGAAACCGTCCAGCTTCAGCCACTCCTTCTCCTTGTCAGCCTCCAATGCTTTGCCGGTGAGGGCGGAATCGGGACAGACGGTGCGGTAGTGCAGGTCCTTCGCCTTGGTGTAAAGGACATCGCCCATCACATATTTGCGCTGCAGATACTCTGACATCTGACCGAATGCGTAGATATGCTCCTGACGGAAGAAACGGGAAGGCTCGGCGCTGGCCTCGGTAAAGTAATAGACCGGTATCGCCGGGCACATATAGTACAGCTTCTCAAGCACCATCGAATTGTCATATCCGGCCAGAATGATGCGGTCCACGCTGTTTAACAGCTCGAAGTTCTCAAACCACTCCTTCTCCTCCATGATCACCCTGTCATTGTTCATCAGCTCAACGTCCTTGTTCAGGGCGCTCAGCAGTCTGGTGTCGCCGAACATATGATATGTGATCTCCTGGTCGGTATAAAAAAGATTCAGGAGCAGGCCCGACAGCAGGATCTTGCCGCCCAGTTCTCCGGTACCGATGATCGCAACATGAGCCTTGTGCCCGGGATCTGCGGCCACATCGGGAAGCAGCGGATTATTTTTCCAATACTGGACACTGATGGTCTCCAGAATATTGAAAAAATGCACATCATTGTCTCGAAGCAGGCTGGTGTCCAGGTTCACAAGCTTCATATACACTGCCTTACCTGCCAGCTGCTCTCTGTGATTAAAGTAGAATTCCAGGTTCTTGCCGTCTTTTCCAAAGAAGATCACCTGATGGGGCACGTCGGCGTACAGACGTCCTACATGTTGTCCACTCATCTCCTCGACAAAGGAATTCTTGATGGTGGAGGAAAGCATCTGTGCTTCCTCGGGATTGTCGTCGTAATAGATAACGACCGCATCCTTCCGCATACTGATCATAAACAGTTTGAAATGATTCCACACACCCTGCAGCGCATAGAAAATACCGGTCGCAGTGACGATCGGTGCCGCCCAGCGGGCAATTTCCATGAAAATATTGGCAGGCATATCATATACGCTGACAAAATAGTAGCATAACGATCCGTACAGGGAATCGCTCCAGTTATATCCGGCAAGCAGGTGTCCGAATGTACCGATCAACAGCGGAATAGGGAACAGTAATCTGATCAAAATCTGGGTCTTTCTCTTCACGTGGGTACTCCTTACTTTGACTCTTTTAACTTCCTTGCCGCCTCTTCTCTCTGACGGCAGATGTCCTCCCAGTGGGGAGTTTTCTCAAGGATCGCGCAGAAATCGGTCATTGCGGCAGGGATATCGATCTTCTGAGGACAGGTGCGGGAACATTTACCGCAGCCGATGCACTCCGAAGGTCTGGCATCTTCCGCCATTGCATCCATGATCATGCCAACATTGAAATTGACCGAGAATCTGGCATCGTTGTACAGACCGATCAGCTTGGGGATGTCTAATTTCTTGGGGCAGCCCTCCACACAGTATCTGCATGCCGTGCAGGGCAGGGAATTCTTCAGACTCTCCGCAAGTTCGAGGAGGAAGGCATTCTCCTCTTCGGACAGGGGCTTACGCTCTTCAAAAGTTTGAATGTTATCTATCATCTGCGCCATATCGGACATGCCGCTTAAGATCATCTTTACGCCGGGAATGCCCTGCAGCCAGCGGAACGCAAACTGCGCAGGGGTAATATCGGGATACGCTTCCTGCATCTTCCCGCGCACATCGCTTCTTAGATCGATCAGCTTACCGCCTCGTACAGGCTCCATGACCCAGATGGGAATATTGTATCTGTTCAGGAGTTCCACCTTGGCCTTAGCGTCCTGCAAGGTCCAGTCCAGATAATTGAGCTGGATCTGGCAAAACTCCATAATATCACCGTATCGCTCCAGAAACTCTTCCATGCAGTCGAGCAGACCGTGGGTGGAAAATCCAAGGTGCCTGATTCTGCCTGCCTTCTTCTGCTCCACAAAATAGTCCACAATGCCCCACTTCTCATCCTCGTAGGTCTTGATGGAGAGTTCATACACATTGTGCAGCAGGTAAAAATCAAAATAGTCTACCTGACATTTTGACAGCTGCTCCTCAAAAAGCTCCGCAGGTCTGTATTCAGACGCGATCTGGTGTCCGGGGTACTTGGTAGCAAGATAGAAGGATTCTCTGGGATACGCCTTAAGCACCTTACCGACGACCACCTCGGAGAGACAGTTATGGTATGGGAAGGCCGTGTCAAAATAATTCACGCCATGTTCCATAGCGTACTTAACCATTTCCGCAACCTGTTCTTCGTCAATGTCACCCGCATCCGTTCCCTTCAACGGCAGACGCATGGTTCCAAAGCCCAGGAGTGATAATTGTTTGTCCTGAAATTCTGTAAAAATCATAAG
This sequence comes from Acetatifactor sp., assembly GCA_045643625.1. Classification (GTDB taxonomy): domain Bacteria; phylum Bacillota; class Clostridia; order Lachnospirales; family Lachnospiraceae; genus Acetatifactor. Next base: position 9,608 of record JAZULD010000005.1, read on the forward strand.
TGTTTCCTCCAGACAGGTCTTTTTTTACAAAAACAGTTCTCCTTCTATCATATCCCTACACGGCTGAAACGTCAATGGAACACACAAAAGCGCCCTGCATCAAGCAGGGCGCTTTTGCGCATCTTCCGAGCCGTAAACGAAAGATACATCAGTAAAAACGATCTATATCATCAGAGGGAAGGTTATACAAATTTGTTATTTATTTTTGCGATATCCGCACTTACGGCAGACACCGTGCTCGTCTAGCACAACACCGCAGCAGGGACATCTGTCGAAGGTCTTGCGGATCGGGAACATCTCGGTGGCGGTATTATCACCGCTCGTGAAAGTGATTCTCGAGATATTCAGCTTATCTTTCAGGAGCTCATATGTGATCCATATCATTCCCTCGACGGTCATGGTCTCCTTGGTAACGATCAGGCGGCAATTCGGGTAAGCCTTCGCAAGTTCCGTCTCGAATGCACATCCGATATTTTTGTTTTGAGGTGCGCCATCCAGGATCCCCTGACTCTTGTAAACATCCATAACCGCCGGCAGCAGCGGATCGTCACTTCGTAAGATCAGCGCATGGTCAAAATTCCTAAGCACCGACCATGCGATCTTTTTGATCTCATTGCAGGGCATTACCATGTTGACGCCCTCGTTGATGCTGTCCTCCACTTCGATCGTCATAATTCCGGTGTGTCCGTGCAGATACTGCGCCTCACCCTTAAAACCGTAGAAACGATGCGCATACTGCAGCTGAAATGTTGTCATACTTCTCATAGTGAATCTCCTTTCTATAGTCATCTGTCATGACTTTGTTTTCTAGACTAATCATATAATCTGCATATGCGTTTTTCAGCATTCGGAAATACACAATTTCATTCATAAAATACGAAAATATTTGCGCATTCTATAAATTCGTTCAATAACAGGTGAATTATTTTTCTTGTCGTGTTATGTTTCTGTTAAGGAGGTGTCATTATGACAATAGCTGAAGCTTTACGAATCACAAGAAACGAATCCTGCAGGTCTCAGGAGTATATGTCCTATGAGCTGGGCGTCACCAGAAGAACGATCCAGAACTGGGAAAGCGGCGTATCGGAGCCCACCGTCAGTCAGGCCATCCACTGGTTTAAACTGGTCGACAAGAACCCGATCCCCTTCCTCCTGCAGAGCGTCTACCCCGACATGGACAAGATATCGCACAAGGATGACGATGCCAGGATCCTCACTGCACTGATGCAGCTTATCAACGACATGCCCGCGGAAGGTGTACGCCAGTTAATGTACCTGTTCTTCGGCAATCACGACAGTTCTCCCCGCGCAGTCCTGCAGATGGTCACCGCCCATCTCCACACCCCCATGAAGGACCGGATCGCTCACGGTCAACTGGTGGCAACGGATTACGAGATAGCAAAAAGGACGGGCACCATGACCCATCCCGAACATATACAGCCCGATCTTGACTGCCTGAAAGCGGCTATAAAAGACGCCATGGACACCGTCGAAAAAAGAGCAAAAGAAAACAGCACGACCTTATGATCGTGCTGCTTTTTAAGCGCGTCCGTTCTAGTACATAAATTCGGAGGTGTCTGCGGTGCGGTACATTACCACATCCATTACCGGATCTGAGCTGAAGGCCTCTGTCTTACTGAATACCAGGTATTCTCCGTCCAGCTTCTTGTACAGCACATCGTCCCAGTCCTGCTTCTGTGTCACAAAGCCCTGCTCACGCAGAAGGGCAACATAAGCATCCAGCTCCTCCTGAGTAGTGCCCTCGGCCCTGAAACGATAATAGGGATTACCGTCGGAGGTAGTACCCAACTCATCAATGTCAAAATCGTGGCCGCCGAAGCACCAGATGGGGAATTCGGGAAGCTTCTCCTTCCACTCCTCTGCGATTGCTTCCATACCGGCAGTCCTCTGCTCCAAGACCTGTGCATACTTCTCAGCAGATTCGGACAGTCTGTTCAGGGATGCCTCCAGGGAGGAAAGAGCGCTCTTTCTTGCAGGCTCGGCGCTCTCAGCTGCCTTAGATGCTGCGTCGAGGCCCTCCGTCGCCTCCTCCAGGGAATCTGCCACCTTATTGGCGTAAGCCTCTGCCTTCGGTGCAATGATCTTCTCGGCAGCCTTGCCTACAGCCTCGCTGATGCCCTTGTTGATACCTTCACTTACTGCGTTGCGTACAATGTTTGTTAAGAAACCCATTCTCTTTTCCTCCTTATTGTGATCGTTTTTTCTGTGCCGCAGCACCTTTCCGGTCCTATGGACCGATACAGGATCATTATACCACTCTGCTGCGCTTTTTTCATTGACTTCTTTTCACCTGTTTTTGTGCCGCTGCCCAAAATGTGCTATAATACTGTCAGCAAAACACACAAGGAGTCCTAAAAAAACTGCGCAGGATCCTGTCGGGTCGAAATGTCCCGTATCGATCCTGCAGACTATCGGATTTGAAAACATAAAAAAGTTCCTACCTTGATTCAGGGTAGGAACTTTTTTTATTGATGTTTCATGTGTTTTTTACTGGTTGGATCTCGTCATTTTGACCGGGTCGATTGCAAACAGACCGTCTCTGTTGCAGAGGAAAAAGATCTTTCGCACTCCCCTGATTGGGAAGCGTGTCTCCGCATTTCCCTCCGGATAAAGCTTGACCATTTGGACCCTGTCCGCCGAAGCGGCCGCAATGAAGGAGATATAGTGCTCCTTGGTCATGGGGTGGTCAATGCGCACATAGTACTCATCCTCCACGCGCTCGATCGTGACTTCATGATGCTCGTCCGTAGCTTCCGCCTCCAAGGGCTCAAGCCTGATTCCATGACAGTTTACCACTGCCTCGCCCATGCTGTGGACCACGTTGCCGCAGATGGGACAGACGTAAAACTTCGTGCGCAGCATATTGGCCGAAACATTGGCATTCGTCACAGGGTCGCCTGCCAGAAGCTCCGTAACCGAAATATGAAATGCCTGCGCAATAGGCTCAAGCAGCGAAATATCGGGATATCCCTTGCCCGTCTCCCACTTCGAGACCGTCTTGTCACTGACGGAAAGGATCTCCGCCAGCTGCAGCTGCGTCAGGCCTTTTTGTTCGCGCAATTCTCTGATGACTGCGCCGGTAACATATTGATTCATTCTCTTCACCTCCGAGACTGATTCTACACCGCAGAAAGTGTGAAGTGTACCTACGGAGCGTAGAGTGCACATTTACGGATTGCACCTCTTACAGGGCACGTAGCCTCTGCTGACAATCGTGTCTCTGTCGTCACTGCTTGGCAGCTTGTTTTTCTCCTTCATGTCACCCACAGAGGAACAATTCGGGCGGTGGAACTTCTTGCTGTTGGTGTTCAGAATGTAAGTGACCGCAGGAGTCTCCGGCTCGGGTTCGGGCTGCGCGTTCACGATGGGCAGCGTCTTGTCGGGAACGGTCTGCGCAGGTGTATCCTGCACGATCTGCTGCACTTCCTTCTTCGGAGGTACAGGAGTGCCCATAGGCTCACCCGCCTTCCAGGTATCCGAAGGTGCACAGTTCCATGTAAGACTGTGACCGTCGCTGATCGCAACGATCGAACCCTGCTCGTCTGTGCGGAACAACTGACA
>JAZULD010000006.1:0-5905 GCA_045643625.1 Acetatifactor sp.
CCTGAGGATAGCGAGTGCTACAAGGCCGGCGACCAGTATTTCTTCGGAGACGACATCCTCTTTGCACCCGTCACCGTACAGGGTCAGACCGTAAGACGAGTTTACCTGCCCGAGGGACGCTGGGTATTGACAGCTGACCGCAAGGTCTATGAGGGCGGCCGCTATGTGGAAATTGAAGCTCCCATCGACAGCTTTAACGCCTTTGTGGCGGAAGGAGCCGAGGTTCTTGATGTATTTTAATATTTCATGACAAAAAAGACCCTTCCCCTGCAGGATGGGTCTTTTTGAAAGTTGAAGAATTTACGAAATTATGGTATGATAAAATGTAAAAATATGTTTTTGAGTGAGAGAAAATGGCACATTTTTATTTTGTGAGACACGGACAGACCGTGTGGAACGTGGAAAATAAGATCTGCGGCAGATATGACAGCCCTCTGACAGAGCTTGGCAGGCAGCAGGCGGCGGAGACCGCGAGAAAGATCCTTGCGGAGAAGATCGAGGCGGACGAGATCCTCTACTCACCCCTAAGCCGCGCTGCAGACACCGCCAGGATCATTTCCGAGATCACAGGCATCCCCTGCAGAGTGGAGCAGCGCCTGATCGAGCAGAACTCCGGCAAGTGGGAGTCAACGCCCAGGGACGGTGCGGGTTTTGCGAAAGCCAAGGCACAGTTTGCCGACAGCTACGAGGGCGGCGAGAGCATGCTGAAGCTGGCACAGAGGATCTACAACCTTCTTGACGATGTGACGGGGCAGCCCGAGAAGACCTACATTCTGGTGGCTCACAACGGCATCGCAAGAGTGGTGCAGTCTTATTTTACCGATATGACCAATGAAGAATTTGCCGCCTTCGGCGTGAAGAACTGCCAGGTGGTAAGATACGATTTTTAAGATAACAGTTTGACCTGATCTTGTGGAGGATGAGACATGGAAAAAGGCAATGTACTGGTGATCGGCAATTCCGGTGTGGGCAAGTCCACTCTGATCAACGCAGTGCTCGGCGAGAACGTAGCGTTTACAAGCTGGGGCAACGAAGGCACCACCAAGGAGCTGCAGATCTATGAGAACGGGGAAGTTCCTTTTCGCGTCATCGATACCGTAGGCTTTGAGCCTTCTTTCTTCAAGGAGAGAAGGGCCATCGGCGCTGTGAAAAAATGGTCCGCCGAGGCAGCCAAGGAGGGCAGAGAGGAAGAGAAGCACATCAGTGTCATCTGGTTCTGCGTGGACGGAACCGCGAGAAAGCTCTTCGAGAAGACCGTCTCAGACCTGACCAAGGCCACCAAGATGTGGGCGAACGTGCCCATCGTCGTGGTCATCACCAAGAGTTATTCCGTGCCCGAGAGAGCCGAGAATATCCAGATGGTGAACAACGCCTTTGCCAAGCAGAAGGCAAGCAAGAATTTAAAGGGCGTCATCCCCGTGGTGGCCAGCACCTTTACCTTAAATGACACCGCTTTTGCACCTCCGGAGGGCATCTCGGAGCTCATCGACCTGACCAATGCCCTGATGCCCGAAGGAATCAGAGCGGCCAAAGCAGACATCGACAATTATAAGCTGCAGCGTAAGCGTGTGATGGCACAGAGTGTTATCGGCGTATCCACCGCCGGCGGCGTTGTGGTTGGCGCAGTGCCCATTCCCTTCGCGGACGCAGCCATTCTGACCCCTGTTGAGATCGGACTGGTCAATGCGCTGGCAAGGATCTACAACATCGCCAAGAACGAGAAGTCCAACAAGTTCGTGAACAGCATTATCGAGGTCGGAACCGTCAGCGTAGCCGCAAGAGCAGCGCTGTCTGCCATCAAGGGCATCCCCGGACTTAACATTGCGGGAAGCGTGCTGAATGCAGTGGTTGCAGGCACCTTCGTCGCACTGATCGGCGAGGGAAGCAGATACCTCTTCGAGCAGGTCTACCTGGGCGAGAAGAGCCTGGAGGATATCGATTGGGCGAAGAAGATCATCGAGTCCAAGCTGACCAACGAGTTTTTGAAGCGCTTCAACGAAATTACACAGAAAATGGACGGTACAACAGACAAGGAAGCGGTTCTTAAGATCTTCAGAGAACTGTTCAAAAAGTAAGGAGACCCCACCATGAAGAAAGAATACACCTTACCCTCCACAGACGGCAAAAACACCCTCCACGTAGCAGCATGGGAGCCCGAGGGAGCGTATAAGGCAATCGTTCAGATCTCTCACGGCATGATCGAATATATCGAAAGATACGACGAGTTTGCTCGTTTTTTAAATGACAACAATATCCTGGTGATCGGCAGCGACCATCTGGGACACGGCCACACTGCGGCATGCGACGAGGACCTTGGCTACATCGGCGAGGGACTCAGCAAGTCCATGGTGGACGACCTGAAGGCAGTGACCGATTTTGCCGTTGAAAAATACGAGAAGGTGCCCGTGATCCTCTTCGGACACAGCATGGGCTCTTTCCTGGCAAGAAGATATATCGCAGAATACGGCAGCGGTCTTGCGGGTGCGGTGATCTGCGGCAGCGGTTTTATGCCCGCAGCGGTGATCGGCGCAGGCAAGCGCATCATCAGCATCTTCGAGAAGGTAAAGGGCGAAAGATACCGCTCCGAGTTCCTGAAGAAGACCATCTTCGGCGGCTATAACAAGCGCATCGAGAACGTTAAGACTCCCAACGACTGGCTGAGCCGCAACGAGGAGAACGTGGCAAAATACAACGCAGACAAGTACTGCACCTACGCTTTTACCGTGAACGGTTACAAGGCTCTCATGGACGTCTACGGCTTCATTCAGAACGAGCAGAACGTGAAGCGTATCCCTGCCGAACTGCCCCTGTTCCTGATCGCAGGCGAGGCAGATCCCGTGGGCAACTACGGCGAAGGCGTGAAGGCGCTTAAAAGTCAGTATGACAGGCTGGGTCTTAAGGATGTGGAGCTGAAGCTCTATCCCGAGGACAGACACGAGATCCTGAACGAGATCGACAGAAGAGAAGTGTTTGCCGACGTGCTTGGCTGGATCGACAGAGTGCTGGCATAAATTTGGGCAAAAAGGAATGATTTGAAATGGATCTTTTCATGTTTATGGGCCAGTCCAACATGGCCGGAAGAGGAATTACAAGTGAAAAAGCGCCTGAGCCCGCTCCTGTGATCGCAGAGGGCGCAGGATATGAATACAGAGCGATCACAGCTCCCGACAGACTCTGCAGGATCGAAGAGCCCTTCGGCAGAGACGAGAACGTGGTGGACGGTATCAACGACATCACAGCCGACGGCAGACTGATGAAGACCGGCAGCATGGTGACCGCGTTCGTCAACAGCTACTATGCGGAGTGCGGCGAGCCTGTGCTGGCTGTATCCGCGGCAAAGGGCGGCAGCAGTATCGCACAGTGGCAGCCCGATGCTCCCGACGGCTTTCTGCCCGATGCGGTGTACCGCTTAAACAGGGCAAAAGCCTATGCGGCAAGGAACGGCATCGCCATCCGTCACATCTACATGGTGTGGTGTCAGGGAGAGACCGACGGAGATGTGAACACCTCTAAGGAGGACTTTTTTGCAAGATGCCGCAAGACCTTCGATGTGATGAAGGACAACGGCGTGGAGCATATTTTTAACGTGCTGATCGGCAAGTGCAACATTCCAGGCAGCTACGACCGATACGACCATATCATTGCCTGGGAGAAGGAATTCGCGGACCTGTACGACGACGTGAGCGTGGTGTCCGAGGGCTTCGAGACCATGTGGGCGAGAGGACTTATGAAGGACGAGTACCACTACTTCCAGCAGGCCTACAACGAAGTGGGCACCGAGGCAGGCAGGGCGGCAGCAGTAATTGGAGGCGGTCTTAAGTGAACAAAAAACGTGATCTGACCATCGTCTGCGCCATCTATGCGCTGGCGTTTGCGATCGGTATCGTTGCTGCGAGATACGGCAGCAGCATTATGATGAAGCTCTTTCTCTTTGACGTGGTCGCTACAGTTGTGACCTTCGTATTTTCCGTTATTCTGACCAATTCCAGCGTTTATGACGCCTACTGGTCACTTACTCCGATGATCATGTCAATGTGGCTGTTTGGGCATTACAGAGCCTTTGCGGGCATGCATTTGCTCTTCCTCATGGTCTTCAACCTCTGGGGACTGAGACTGACCATGAACTGGGTCCATGTTTTCACCGATTTCTCCTACGAGGACTGGAGATACCGCAAGTACAGGGACGAGACTCCCGCACTTCTGTGGCCCCTGGTGAACTTCTGGGGCATCCACATGATGCCTACACTGGTGGTATTTGCAGGCATGCTGCCCATGTTCGAGATCGCGAGAAGACCCATCGGCATTAAGTCACTGCCCGGCATGTGCGTTATGATGATCGGCATTCTGCTCGAGTATTTTGCCGACAGGGAGATGCATGAATTCTTAGAGAGCGACCATGGCATGGAAGTGTGCAGAAGAGGTCTGTGGAGCATCTCAAGACATCCCAACTATCTGGGCGAGATCTCCTTCTGGGTGGGCGTATTCTTCGCTATGGTGCCCTACGCAGGAGATCATCTGCACTACGGTATCGGCGCCCTTGCTGTGGCGATCCTCTTTAACACAGTGTCCATCCCTCTGATGGAGAAGCGCCAGAAGAGCAGAAGAGCCGACTATGAAAAATACTGTGAGGAGATACCCAGACTGATCCCTCACCATGTAAAATAACAGACGATCCGTGCCGCAAAGACGGGGACGATTCGGACAACAATTTAAATATTAATTCAGACAACAATTCAGACGACAATATAAACGATAATTATGACGACATCAGGAGACGATATTATGAAGAAAACCTTGATCGATCCTCTGGCTTATGCAGGACAGATCCTTATAGGAGTGAAAAAGGGCGCCCTTTTGACCACTAAAGTGGGAGAAAAAGTCAATACCATGACCATTTCATGGGGCACAGTGGGAATTGAGTGGGGAAGACCTATTTTTATCACCTTCGTGCGCGAGCACAGATACACCAGAGAGATGCTGGATGCTCATCCCGAGTTCACCGTATGCGTGCCCATGGAGGGCAGCGACCTGAAGATCGGCGGTTTCTGCGGCATGAATTCCGCAAGAGATGTGGACAAGATCAAGGCAATGAACCTGACTCTTACCGAGTCTGAGCTGGTAGAAGTGCCCGGCATCGCAGAGTATCCCCTGATCTTAGAGTGCAAGCTCCTTTACCGTCAGCCTCAGGAGCCTGAGCTGATCCCCGAGAACATCCGTCTGCGCGACTATCCTCAGGACGTGGATTCCACAGGTCCTCTGGCCAATAAGGATTACCACACCGCCTACTATGGAGAGATCGTGAAGGCGTATATCTTAGAGGAAGAGTAGGAAGATGCTGCAGATTCCGTAACCGGACCGGTGTCAGAGACAGAGAGCGCCGGAGCCGAAAGGACTCAGAGCAGAAGAAAGCTTGGAAGCGGACGAAGTTTCAAAGCAGGAAAGGTTTGAAATAAGTGGAACCGAATGTAACGAACGAAGTCCATGTGAGACGTAAGAGATACTCCGGGACTCATCCGAAGAAATTTGAAGAAAAATACAAAGAGCACGATCCGGAGAAGTACGCGGACACCGTTGCGAAAGTCATCAGCAAGGGCAGTACCCCTGCGGGCATGCACATCTCCATCATGGTAAAAGAGGTGCTGGATGTGCTGAAGATCAAGCCCGGCGAGAAGGGCCTTGACGCAACCTTGGGCTATGGCGGACACTCCCGCAAGATGATGGAGCAGCTTGAAGGACAGGGTCATCTCTATGCCCTGGACGTGGACCCCATCGAGATCGTGAAGACGAAGGAACGCCTTAACGAGGTGGGCTTCGGCGACGATATTTTTACCCCCATCAAAGAGAATTTTGCCAACATCGACAAGATTGCGGCGGAGTACGGTCCCTTTGATTTTGTCATGGCGGA
>JAZULD010000007.1:0-4337 GCA_045643625.1 Acetatifactor sp.
CCGGAATGAGCCGGCTGTCTGAACGTGTTACAGTCAGATCAGATAGCAGTACATGAAGATGAAGTGACAGATGCTGCCGCCCATCACGAAGAGGTGGAACAGCTCGTGCGAGCCGAAATACTTGTACTTCGCATTGAAGACGGGAAGCTTCAGCGCGTAGATCACGCCGCCTGCGGTGTAGATGAGACCGCCTGCCAGAAGCCAGAGGAAACCGCCCACGGGAAGTGTGCGGACCAGAGTGCCGAATACGAAGACACAGATCCAACCCATGGAAATGTAGAGCAGAGAGGAAAACCACTTGGGACAGGTGATCCACAGAGCCTTGATCAGCATGCCGACGAGGGCGATGCCCCATACTGCCGCAAGCAGAGTATAGCCTCGGGGACCGTTTAAGAGGATCAGGCAGATCGGGGTGTAGGAGCCCGCGATCAGCACGAAGATCATCATATGGTCGATCTTGCGGAAGACGCGCAGTGCGTGGCCTGCAAGGTTAACGGCGTGGTAGGTGGCGCTTGCTCCGTAGAGCAGGATCATACTGCCGATAAAGACCGCCATGGCGGCAAAACAGGTGCTGCCGGCGGTTAAGTCTGCCTTGATGAGAAGCGGTACTGCTGCAAAAAGTGCCAGCATCATGCCTGCAAAATGTGTCAGTGCGCTTCCGGGTTCTCTGATCGTAATAGTTATAGACATAATATACTTCCTTTCCGGACTTAACGGGAGCAGCATCATATGGGCTGCAGATCCTTAAGCCCTTGTCCAAAACAATTATCTCACAATGACGAAATGCGATCGCCATATCATGTAGTATTGAAAACTACATCTTGAAACAATCATAGTGTTTTGCGGAAGAAAAGTCAATACGATCGGAAAAATTTAATAATTGGCGTCTATCAGTCCTCTTCTAAGATCTGGATCTCCAGATAGTCGAAGTCGATCTGCTCGATGAAATTGTCCCTGGTAAAACGTGCCTTGTTGTGGCGCTTGAAGTCGCGGATCGTCTTGTCGAGCCAGATGGGTTTGCCCAGGTCAAACTCATAGCAGACACTGTCAAGCGCCCGGAAGATCTTGTGGGTGCGGGTGTCTTCGCTGTCGTCCTCGATGACCGTATCGCGAAGCATATGAGAGTTTTCAAAAATACGTGCCCATAAGCGGAACATGTTAAATCTCCTTGTCAGTAGAGTCCTTTTTAGTTATTTTTACATATTTTCCTAAAAAAAGCATGAATTTTTTCATAAAAAGTAAAATTCGTATATTTCCTATGGTATAATTATGCTGTCGAGATACATCTTATGACAAAAGGAGCAACTATGGAAATCAGAGAATTTGATGAAGGAATCGACAGCTGGACCGAGGTCACATTGATCTACAAGGCAGCACTCAGACAGATCGAAGCTAAGATGAATGTCTTAAATGACGAGTTTCAGCTCGTTCATAAATATAACCCTATCGAGCATATCAAGGCGCGCATGAAAACACCCGAGAGCATTGTCAAGAAGCTGAAGCGCAACGGCTATGAGTCCACGATCGGCAACATGATCGAGTATGTGAACGACATCGCCGGCATCCGCATCATCTGCTCTTTTACTTCCGATATCTACCGTATCGTTGATCTGATCAATGCGCAGAAGGATATCAAGGTGATCAACATCAAGGATTACATCACCACTCCCAAGCCCAGCGGCTACCGCAGCTATCACATGATCGTCACCGTGCCGGTATACCTGTCCGACAGGATCGTGGATACCAAGGTGGAGATCCAGATCCGCACCGTCGCAATGGACTTCTGGGCGAGCCTGGAGCATAAGATGCACTACAAATTCGAGGGAGACGCAGCGGCGCCCCAGCATATCAAGGACGAGCTGATCGAGTGTTCCAGACTGGTGGCAGACCTGGACGCAAGGATGCTGTCCCTCAATGATGAGATCCTTTCTATGAACGGCAGCGACGCCGGAAGATAGAGACAGGAGCGCAAGCATCTTGTCATGAATTCTAAAAAATGATAGAATACCCGTAGAAAGGTTGAAAGATGTTCGGAGGAAGATTGATGGATACTTTTATGGATAAACTGGCACAGAGACTGAACGCGCAGGAGATGATCAGAGCCAACAGCGCAGCTGAGGTGGAAGAGATGGATCGCCTGAAGGATCGTGTGAGTGAATATAACCGCTGCTTGGATGACATGCAGAAGGCTGCCAAGGATATGCAGCAGGCCAATGCCCAGGTGAAGTCCTATGTTGAGGCAAGCCTCGGCAAGCTGGACAGCGTACAGAAGGATAATACCGCGACCGAGGAGCTCGGCGCTTTATTAAAGGAGGCACTTGACCGCCTGGATGAGCTTGGAGACAGAAGCGCAGGAACCGATGAACTGCTGCGCGAGCTGCAGACCAAGGTGAATGAGTCCGGCGAGGATGTGCACAAGGAGTGCGTTAAGGTATACCGCAACGTACAGGCAGTCGTAACCGAGGAGGCACACAAGCAGTCCGAGGGCGTCAGCGAAATGATCTCCGAGATCACCGGAGGCGTTCGCAAGGCCAATCGTTTTGCAGTTCTTGCTTTCATCGCCGCACTGATCGGCGTGATCCTTCAGGTACTGCAGATCCTGCATATTTTATAAGAACAGACGGGGAGTCCTACGGCTCCCCATATTTTTTGATGAGGTACTTAAAATGAGCAAGGAACTCTGGAAACCCGGCAATATGTTATATCCCCTGCCGGTGGTCATGGTGAGCATGGCCGATAAAAACGGCAAAAACAATATCATCACCTTAGCCTGGGTGGGTACGGTCTGCACCAATCCCCCCATGGTCTCCATCTCCGTGCGCCCCGAGCGCTATTCCTATCCGATCCTCAAGGAGACCGGTGAATTTGTCATCAATCTGACAACCAAAAATCTGGCCTACGCGACGGACTACTGCGGCGTCAAGAGCGGCAGGGACGTGGACAAGTTTAAGGAGATGCACCTGACCCCCATTCCCGCGGACAAGGTGAAGGCGCCCATGATCGAGGAGAGTCCCGTGAATATCGAGTGCCGTGTGACACAGGTGCTGCCCCTTGGCTCCCACGATATGTTTATCGCGGAGGTGCTTGCTGTCCATGCCGACACAGCCTACATGGACGAGAAGAACAAGTTCCGCCTGGAGCGCTCCGAGCCCATCGTCTACTCCCACGGGGACTACCTGACCTGCGGGGACAAGCTTGGAACCTTTGGCTACAGCATTAAGAAGGAGCCTGTGAAGAAGCCTTCGAAGAAGGGCAAGGCAAAGAAATAAAGCCCGACAAAAAGGGCAAGGCAAAGGAATAGAACCACACAAAAGACAGAACTGTACAAAAAGACAGAACAAATAATGAGAACCACACAAAAAAGGGAGAGACATACAAGTCTCTCCCTTCTCTTTTTTGTCAAAAAATAAATTAAGCGTTGCCGTTTAAGAAATCGGGCAGGGTCTGCATAAGCTCCATGTCCATTCCTTCGGGGGTCTTCATCCACATCTGCCAGTTGCCGTAGTTGCCCTTCTTGGGAGCGACACGGATGGGCCAGCCTGCCTCGCGTACCTTCTTCTCAGCCTCGAAGATGTCGGGAACGGTGAAGCAAAGGTGGGTGAAACCAACGGGAGTCTTAACAGGCTCAGCGTCGGACTCGGCGCGGAAGAGCTCGATGTACTGCATGGGTGCGAAACGGATATACATCATGAAAGGTTCGCCGTTGTCATCATTTACGGTGAAGCACTGCTCACCGCCGAGAACGCGACAGTAGAAATCTGCGCTTGCCTTGATGTCTGCGGTATAAACTGCAATGTGCATTAAACTTGTGATCATTGTGATTGCCTCCTGGTTAAAAAGTTGTTCGCTTTGATGTCTTGTGAGGGGGCGTACTGCGGAACCGTAGACCGACGATTGCGCCTTCTCATCTCATTTATTGTATCACTTGCGTGCCGCAAAGTCCATGTCTTTCAAAAGGGAATATTTTCTTTACAAACATATTTGTTGCTTTTCTTTACAAACATATTTGTTGCTGATAGAATGAAAATGTTGCAAATTGCGGCTGTATGGGGAATTTGCGCCCTTTTTCATGGGGGAACGCAAATTAGGGGCAGTCGTTTTCGGGATAAATCAGGATAATAAGAATGAGTTCACATAAAAAGAGATTCAAAACAACATTCATACTCGTTGCGATGTACTCTATGTTTCTGGTGGCTCTGCTTGGGAGAGGCTATGTTCCTTTTGAGAGGACGGGGGATAATTTTTTCCGCGTCTTTGTAGACGGAAGCGAAGTGGGCGCCCTCGGCAGTATGGACCGGGCGGAGGAGCTTCTCGTGCAGGCGAGAAGGAGCATTGCG
>JAZULD010000008.1:0-5764 GCA_045643625.1 Acetatifactor sp.
ATTCTCTTATCGGTCTTGGGATCGCCGATGCCAAGTACGGGACCGAGAAGTCTGTCCTGAAGAATGGATACGTCAAGTCCTTCTACAGCATCATCGCTTAAAACGTGCTCCTTAGCGGTCAGGCAGTACCACTCATCCTCAAGATACATGCCGAAAGTACCCTTCTTCTCGGGCTTGTAGGGAACTTCTGCGCTCTTCTTCTCAACGTCGAAATCCTTGGAGATCGCCTCAAGAAAAGCAGCCTTGTCCATGCCGTTTAAATCCTTGACAACACGGTTGTAGTCAAGAATGTGAAGCTCTTCATCGGGGAAAAGAACGGAAAGGAAGTAGTTGAACTCTTCCGCTCCGGTGTAACCGGGATTCTCGGCACGGCGCTTTAATCCAACCTTCACTGCAGATGCGCAGCGGTGATGGCCGTCAGCAATGTAGATCGCAGGAATATTGGCAAAAGCATTCTTGATGGTCTCGATCTTCTCTGTGTCTGCGATCACCCAAACCTTGTGAGCGATGCCGTCCTCAGAGACGAAATCATACAGAGGTGCATTCTCCTTGACTGCGCGGGTCAGCACTCCAAGCTCTTCCTTGGCGCGATATGCCAGGAAAATAGGACCAGTCTGCATGTTGCAGATATCAACATGGTTGATTCTGTCCTGCTCCTTGTCTGCTCTGGTATTCTCATGCTTCTTGATATTGTTCTCAAGATAATCATCGATAGATGCGCAGGCAACGATACCGGTCTGGCTTCTGCCGTCCATGATCTGCTCGTAAAGGTAATAGCAGGGAGCTGCCTCTCTTACGAACTTGCCCTCTTCGATCTTCTCTGCGATCATATCGTGAGCCTTCTTATACACCTCGGGTGCATAAGTGTCGACCTCGGGACCGAACTGTGTCTCAGCACGGTCGATTGCCAGGAAAGACTCGGGATTGGCCTTAACGACCTCGCAGGCCTCCTGTCTGTTATATACATCATAAGGCAAAGCTGCGATCAGCTGCTCCATGCCTTCCTTGGGTCTATAGGCGCTAAAAGGTCTGATAACTGCCATATTTAGACTCTCCTCTCCGCAAAACGGTAGATTTTTTTATGCCGAATTGCAAAACCATTTTAGCAAATATCCCTATGCAAGACAAGTATTTCATGATAAAATTCCGATAGATGCGGAATGTGTCCCGCCAGGTATTTCAAGAAAGGAATGATTGTCAATGACCGATGAGCAGAGAGCTCTTTTAGCAAGAATCAACAAATATGCAGAGAATACACTGGGTGATATCGACCCTCAGAAGACACCCGTTTCCGTTCAGCTGAACACCTTAAAGCCCATTATGCAGGAAATCGCCGACGAGCGCGGCATGAGCCTTACCGATGTTTTCATCCTGTACATGGACCTTCAAAGCGAGGCAAGCGTTGCCACCGAGAACAAGCTCAAAGAGGACTTAAAGGACTTAAATGACGGCGATGGCGGTATGCCCCTGCTGTTCCGTTAGTTTTATCTTCTATCCTACATTAACGCACAAAAGACTCCTATCCTTCGGAAGGAGTCTTTTTTATACCCAAAATCATATGGTGAACCTGCGCAGTAAAAAAGCCCCTGCAGTGATCTGCAAGGGCTTTCATTCAACTCTTTTATTTTACGATTCTTGCGCGGAATACGCCGTCGATTCTCTCAAGGATCTCGATTACGCTTGCGGGGCAGCTCTCCTCAATGTCTAACATAGTGTAAGCCACTTCGCCGCGGGACTTGTTCAGCATGTTGCTGATGTTGATGCCGGAAGCACCGAACAGTGCGGTAAACTTGGTGATCATGTTGGCGATATTCTTGTGGAAGATCACAACACGACCTGCCTGCATGGGAATACCCATATCGCAAGCGGGGAAATTAACGCTGTTTGCGATGTTGCCGTTCTCAAGGTAATCCATCATTTCCTTAACAGCCATTGCTGCACAGTTGTCCTCGGACTCCTCCGTACTTGCACCAAGATGAGGGATCACGATACAGCCCTTCTTGCCTACGGTGGTGCTGTTGGGGAAGTCGGAAACATAGCGATGAACCTTGCCTGCCTCGATCGCATCGAGCACATCCTGCTCATTTGCAAGAAGATCTCTTGCGAAATTCAGGATCACAACGCCGTCCTTCATCTTAGCGATGGCATCCTTGTTGATCATATGCTTGGTGGAATCCAGAAGAGGTACATGAACGGTGATATAATCACAGTTCTCATAGATGTCATCCAGATTGAACACATGCTTAACGGAACGGCTTAAGGACCATGCTGCATTTACGGACAGATAAGGGTCGTAACCGTAAACTTCCATGCCCAGAGAAATTGCTGCGTTTGCAACCTTAACGCCGATAGCGCCAAGACCGATAACACCGAGCTTCTTGCCCTGGATCTCAGTACCTGCAAAATTCTTCTTGACCTTCTCTGCTGTCTTGCCGATATTCTCGTCATCGACTGCGCTCTTAACCCAATCGATACCGCCCACTACATCACGGGCTGCAAGAAGCATACCTGCGAGTACGAGCTCTTTTACGCCGTTAGCGTTGGCACCGGGAGTATTGAATACAACGATACCCTTCTCTGCGCACTTGTCGAGAGGGATATTGTTGGTACCTGCGCCTGCGCGGGCAACTGCCAGCAGATTATCGGGAAGCTCCATTTCATGCATGGATGCACTTCTTACAAGCACACCTTCCGCTTCGTTAATATCCTCAGTGATCTGATAAGAATCGGTAAAATTCTTAAGTCCGTACTGAGAAATAGGATTGAGACAATTGATCTTAAACATGTTGCATGCTCCTTTTTACTGAAAAGCGCGAGATTTACGCATTCTCTGCTTCGAACTTCTTCATGAACTCAACAAGCTTCTCAACGCCCTCGATAGGCATTGCATTGTAGATGCTTGCTCTCATACCACCAACGCTTCTGTGGCCCTTAAGGTTCTCGAAACCTGCTTCCTTAGCTTCCTTGACGAACTTAGCGTCAAGATCTGCGTCGCCGGTAACGAAGGGAACGTTCATCAGGGAACGATCCTGTGCTCTTACGGTACCCTTGAAGAGCTTGCTCTGATCAAGGAAATCGTAGAGGACCTTAGCCTTAGCCTCGTTGCGCTCCTTCATAGCCTCAAGACCGCCGTTCTTTAACAGCCACTTGAATACCTTGCCGCAGATGTAGATGCCGTATGCGGGAGGAGTATTGTACAGGGAATCATTGTCAGCGTGGATCTTGTAGCGAAGCATGGTGGGAGTTCCGGGAAGAACATCCTCGGTGATCAGATCCTCGCGGATGATAACGATAACAACACCTGCAGGACCGACATTCTTCTGAACACCGCCGTAGATCACGCCGTACTTGGTAACGTCAACAGGCTCGGAAAGGAAGCAGCTGGAAACGTCTGCTACCAGAGTCTTGCCCTTGGTGTTGGGAAGGGTCTTAAACTTGGTACCGTAAATGGTATTGTTCTCGCAGATATAAACATAGTCAGCATCTTCGCTGATGGGAAGATCGGAACAGTCGGGAATATAGGAGAAGGTAGCATCCTCGCTGGAAGCGATCTTGTTTGCCTTACCGTAGAGGCAAGCCTCCTGGTATGCCTTCTTAGCCCACTGACCGGTTACGATGTAATCAGCGACCTTATTCTTCATCAGGTTCATGGGGATCATTGCAAACTGCTGGCTTGCACCGCCCTGAAGGAACAGAACCTTGTAATTGTCGGGAATATTCATCAGCTCTCTGAGATCTGCCTCAGCGTCCTTGATGATCTTGTCATATGCCTTGGAACGATGGCTCATCTCCATAACGGACATGCCTGTTCCTCTGTAATCCATCATTTCCTCAGCTGCTTCTCTGAGTACTTCCTCGGGCAGAACTGCGGGGCCTGCTGAGAAATTATAAACTCTTGCCATTTATTTTTCCTCCTAAAGATAGTCTCTTTATATGCATAAAAAATCAATTAGATAAAGAATATACCCGAATATATGCTTTAGTCAACTAAATTGTTAAAAAATTTACAAATTCGAAAAAGTTATCTCAAATCGCGATCATTGAAAATCACTCGATCTCAGTCTCTGTAATACATGATAACGGGCGTATACAGTTCGGCGCTCTCGTAGATCTTGATCATGTCCTCAAGAGGAGTGTTGATGCAGCCGTGGGAGCCGTTTTTCAGGTACTCCTCTCCTCCGAACTCCTTGCGCCAGCTGGCATCGTGAATGCCGATGCCGTCCTTGACTGCCATCCAGTATTTTACGAAGGCAGCGTATCCGGGGCCTCTCAAGGTACGATTTCTGGACTTGTTGTAGACATAATTCACGCCCTCGGGAGTGGATCTCTTGCGAAGCATATCACGGGTCACCACATTTGTCTCAACGGTTAACACTCTGTCCACAAAATAATACATCTTCTGATTGGTCAGATCGATCTCGATGTAGGTTCCGCCGATGTCGTCAAGGCCGCGCACATTGGCTTCCTTCTCATATGAGGGAACATGCTTTACCGGGGAGTGATCGCCTGCAGCCACTGTGTTCAGGAGCTCGCTTAAAAACTTTACTTCCGCATCGCGGTTCAGCTTGGTGCCGTATTTTACGCCCGGAACTCTGACCACATCGCCGAGCGCAGTCGTAAAATCGCGCTCCTTCTGATAAGTATCGTAGGCCTCACAGAGCTCGTCTACAAACTTCTCGACGCCGGCTTCACTTATCACCACCTGACCGTCAGGGGCAACTTCGGGAAGCTGTCCGCGAATATCCACACAATCGCTTAAGACCTTGCCTGCAAGGGAGATCTGTTCCGCTCCCATATCATAAACGATATCGGTATCAATGAAGGCTTTCACCTTCTCCCAGACTTCTGCGGTCTTAAGGTCTTCGCTTGAAGGCTCAATGTCACCGTAGCAGCCCATCTGAGCAAGGTCAAGCAGCGTGTCGGCACGACCGATATACTCCTTAAGAAGGCAATAGCTCTTCTCAAGGTCAAGCCTTTCGGTAAGTCCGTCCACAAACACAAAACCGTCCTCTGAAGAGTCGATGCTGTACTTTCTGTCTCGCCCAATCTCCTCTTCCACGAAGGGAATGCTCTTCCAGGTATCGGACAGCTTCTCCTCGTCAAACTCAATGGAAGGTCTGATCACCAGATGAGCAGGCTTGCGGAAGTTGGCATACCACTTCTTCGTGCGGGAGCTTGCCAGATATTTGTTTAATGAGGTCTCAAAATCGGCCTTATAGTCAATAAATTCGAAAGGAAGGGCAAAGCTCTGCCCTTCCTTGTCAATGATCTCAATCGTAGGATCTCCGAACTGTTCGTTCAGCATTTCCACTACTTCGTCCGGAGTCTTTCCTGTGCAGTAAATGTCGTTGATCCAGGTATTCAGACCGATACGGTCTCTGAAATACTCTTTCATTCCCACGGAACCGGCAAATCCTGCAACTACCAAAGCAGCGATCGTTATCATCAGATAAGTACTGAATTTTTTCATGATTACTTGAAATTACTCGCTCTTTAAATCGTCACTGTCAAATACATCGCTGATTGCTGCGCCTGCGGGAACCATAGGGAATACCTTATCGTCCTCGTGAATCATGCACTCGATCAGTACGGGTGCCTTCAGAGCAATTGCCTTCTCGATTGCGGGACCGACCTCTTCCTTGGCAGTTACTCTGATTGCGGTACAGCCTAAGCCCTCCGCAACCTTGCAGAAATCAACCTTATCGTTCAGGACAGTCTGGGAGTAACGCTTGCCGTAGAACAGAGTCTGCCACTGGCGAACCAT
>JAZULD010000009.1:0-10055 GCA_045643625.1 Acetatifactor sp.
TGGACAAAATCGTGGCACTGGCCAAGGCAAGAGGTTTCGTTTATCCCGGTTCCGGGATCTACGGCGGTCTTGCAAACACCTGGGATTACGGTAATCTCGGTGTAGAGCTGAAGAACAACGTAAAGCGCGCATGGTGGCAGAAGTTCGTTCAGGAGAACCCCTACAACGTAGGTGTTGACTGTGCGATCCTCATGAACCCTCAGACCTGGGTTGCCAGCGGACATCTGGGCGGTTTCTCCGATCCTCTGATGGATTGTAAGGAATGTCACGAGCGTTTCCGTGCAGATAAGCTGATCGAGGATTACTGCGCAGAGAACGGTATCACCCTGACCGAGAGCGTTGACGCATGGAGCCAGGAGCAGATGAAGGATTTCGTGGAAGAGCACAACATTCCCTGTCCTACCTGCGGCAAGCACAATTTCACCGATATTCGTCAGTTCAACCTGATGTTCAAGACCTTCCAGGGCGTTACCGAGGACGCTAAGAATACCGTATATCTTCGTCCCGAGACCGCTCAGGGTATTTTTGTAAACTTCAAGAACGTACAGAGAACTTCCCGTAAGAAGATCCCCTTCGGTATCGGCCAGATCGGTAAGTCCTTCCGTAACGAGATCACACCCGGCAACTTCACCTTCCGTACCAGAGAGTTCGAGCAGATGGAGTTAGAGTTCTTCTGCGAGCCCGGTACCGACCTTGAGTGGTTCCAGTACTGGAGAGCATTCTGCCGTGACTGGCTTCTGTCTCTGGGCATGAAGGAGACCGAGATGAGATTGCGCGACCACAGCCCCGAGGAGCTGTGCTTCTACAGTAAGGGTACCACCGATATCGAGTTCCTGTTCCCCTTCGACTGGGGCGAGCTCTGGGGTATCGCTGACAGAACCGATTACGACCTGACCCAGCATCAGACCGTATCCGGCGAGGATATGCTTTACTTCGACGATGAGAAGAAGGAGAAGTACATCCCTTACGTTATCGAGCCTTCACTGGGTGCAGACCGTGTTGTTCTTGCATTCCTTTGCGCTGCATACGACGAGGAGGAGCTTGAGGGCGGCGACGTTCGTACCGTGCTTCATTTCCATCCCGCACTTGCACCTGTTAAGATCGGTGTGCTTCCTCTTTCCAAGAAGCTCAACGAGGGCGCAGAGAAGATCTTCATGGATCTTTCCAAGAAGTACAACTGTGAGTTCGACGACAGAGGCAACATCGGTAAGAGATATCGTCGTCAGGATGAGATCGGTACTCCCTTCTGCATCACTTACGACTTCGAGTCCGAGACCGACGGCTGCGTAACCGTTCGTTTCCGTGATTCCATGGAGCAGGAGCGTGTTGCTATCGCAGATCTGGATGCTTATTTTGCAGATAAGTTCACATTCTAATAAAATAGCCTGTAAGGGCATCAGGAGTAGTCTATGAGAAAGATCACATCAAAAGAGTTAAGAAAAGAGTGGATCGACTTCTATGTGAAGAGAGGTCATGTGGATTGCGGAGCAGTGTCTCTCGTATCCGACGGTTCTACCGGCGCTATGTTCAACGTAGCAGGTATGCAGCCTATCATGCCTTACCTTCTCGGCAAGAAGCATCCCCTCGGTACCAGACTCTGCAACGTGCAGGGCTGTGTACGTACCAATGATATCGACGGCATCGGCGACAAGAGCCATCTGACCTTCTTTGAGATGATGGGTTCCTGGAGTCTTGGCGATTACTTCAAGGAGGAGAGATGTCAGTGGAGCTATGAGCTTCTTACCGAAGTGTTCCGGTTTGACAGAGATCACCTTGCAGCAACCGTATTCGAGGGTGACGAGAACGCTCCCCGCGATGAGGAAGGCGCTAACTTCAGAATCAAGTCCGGCTTCAAGAAGGAGAACGTTTTCTTCCTTCCCGCTGAGGACAACTGGTGGGGTCTGGAGTACGGTCCCTGCGGTCCCGATTCCGAAATGTTCTATGTAGCAGATGTTCCTCCCTGCGGTCCCGACTGTAAGCCCGGCTGCCACTGCGGTAAGTATACCGAGATCGGCAACGACGTATTCATGCAGTACGAGAAGCATCACGACGGTCATCTGACTCCCTTAGAGAAGAAAAATGTTGATACCGGTTGGGGCCTTGAGCGTAACCTCGCTTTCTTAAACGGTATCGATGACGTTTATAAGACCGATCTGTTTGCACCCATCATCGCTAAGATCGAGGCTGTTTCCGGCATGACCTACGGCGCTGATGAAAAGCAGACCAAGTCCATGCGTATCATTGCAGACCATTTAAGAACCAGCGTTATGCTCATCGGCGATGAGGCGAAGCTTCTTCCCTCCAACGCAGGTGCAGGCTACGTTCTCCGCAGACTGATCCGCCGTGCGGTTCGTCACGGAAGAATGCTTGGCTTAAAGGCTGCAGATTATCAGCAGATCGCAAGTATTTTTATTGATGATATCTACAATGACAGCTATCCTTTACTCCCTGCCAACAAGGATTTCATCCTCTCCGAGCTTGAGAAGGAGATCGCAAGATTCGAGGCAACCGTTGAGAACGGTCTGAAGGAGTACAAGAAGATTCTTGAGATCAAGAAGAGCGAGAATGCTACCGTGATCGACGGTAAGAGCGCATTCCGTCTTTACGATACCTTCGGCTTCCCTCTTGAGCTGACCGTGGAGATGGCAGAAGAGGAAGGCTTAAAGGTTGACGAGGAAGCATTCCAGAAGTGCATGCAGGAAGCTAAGGAGCTCGCACGTGAGAACGCGGCATTCTCCCAGAAGAGCACTGCAAGCGTATTCGATGCACTGGATGAGAGCATCGTGACCGAGTATGTCGGTTATGAGAAGCTCACCTGTGACGCTAAGATCGTTGCTCTGTCCGACGGCGAGAAGCTGGTTGATGCTCTTGCTGCAGGCGAAGAGGGCGTTGTTGTGACCGATGTTACTTCCTTCTACGCTACCATGGGTGGTCAGAAGGGTGACTGCGGTTCCGTAAAGATCGACGGCGAAACTGCTTTCAAGGTAAACGAAGCAGTGAAGATCGCAGGCGGCCGTGTAGGTCATCTCGGAAGTGCATGTAAGGCACTGAAGGTTGGCGATACCGTTTCCATGGAAGTATGCGCGAAGAATCACGCTGCAACCTGTAAGAATCATACCGCGACCCATGTACTGCAGGCAGCTCTGCAGCAGGTTCTCGGTGAGAACGTTCACCAGCAGGGTTCCTACCAGGATCCTCAGAGAACCCGTTTCGATTTCAGCTACGGCAAGGCAATGACCGCAGAGGAGATCGCTAAGGTCGAGGAGATCGTAAATCAGAAGATTGCTGAAGCAATCGATGTAAATACTCAGGTAATGACCATCGAAGAGGCTAAGAAGACCGGTGCTATGGCACTGTTCGGAGAGAAGTACGGCGACACCGTTCGCGTTGTCAGCGTAGGTGATTTCTCCAAGGAATTCTGCGGCGGTACTCATGTAAAGAATACCGGCGACATCCAGAACTTCAAGATCCTCTCCGAGAGCGGTGTTGCTGCAGGCGTACGCCGTATCGAGGCTATTACGGGTGCCAACGTAATCGCTTACTACAAGCAGATCGAGGAGCAGTTAAACAGCGCAGCAGCTGCTGCAAAGACCACTCCCGCAATGCTTGGCGACAAGATCAAGGCAATGCAGGCAGAGATCAAGGCTCTGAACTCCGAGCTTGAGTCCTTAAAGAGCAAGGCTGCCAAGGAAGCACTCGGTGATGTTATGGACCAGATCGTAGAAGTTAAGGGCGTGAAGCTCCTTGCTGCAAATGTTGACGGTGTTGACATGAACGGTCTTCGTGATCTGGGCGACCAGCTGAAGGAGAAGATGGGAGACGGCGTAGTTGTTCTTCTTTCCAACCAGGACGGCAAGGTCAACATGATCGCAATGGCAACCGACGCTTGTGTTAAGGCAGGCGCTCATGCAGGCAATCTGATCAAGGGCATCGCAGCACTTGTAGGCGGTGGCGGCGGCGGTCGTCCCAACATGGCACAGGCCGGCGGTAAGAATCCTGCAGGTATCCCCGCAGCGATCGCAGAGGCAGCCAAGGTACTGGAAGGCCAGCTGTAAGATTGGCAAAAAAACTGTTGACGCACAAGTTTTTTGTGATATAATATCTTTGTGTGGATTGCAATATGTCCGCATTAGAATTAAGAATAACCCAATCAGTCATGTTACTAGAGGGACTGAAGGGAGGTCGGGAATACATGTCTAACGTAATTGTTAAAGAGAATGAGACTTTAGATAGCGCTCTGCGTCGTTTTAAGAGAAGCTGTGCAAAGGCTGGTATCCAGCAGGAGATTCGTAAGAGAGAGCATTACGAGAAGCCCAGTGTAAGACGTAAGAAGAAATCTGAGGCAGCAAGAAAGCGTAAATATAACTAATAACAACGGAAGTCCCAAGCTTATGCTTGGGACTTTTTTTGCGCCGGGATCTGTCATGTTTGGAAGTTTTTGTTTGGCATACGTGCGAGAAAATGGTATACTGTCTTTGTATGGGCTTATGCGGCATAAGGTTGCGGCAGTGAACAGATCTTTTCCGAAGCGGAGCGTTTCATGACTGATATTTTGCTTGGTATTCTTTTTTTCATAGTGGGAGTGACTGCGGTGACACTGCTCTGGGTGATGCTCTACGATTCCACCCATTTCAGAAAGAGCGAGTACACATTCCGTGATGCGCGCATTGCCAAGAAGGTGCGTGCGGTCGTGATCTCGGATCTTCACTGCAAACAGTACGGCAGGGACAACGAGCTGCTGCTTGAGAGCGTGCGTGAGAGCAAGCCCGATATCATCCTGATCCCGGGAGACCTGCTGACGGCAAAGCCTAAGGCGAAGTTTACCGCGGCGGTGAAGCTGCTTGAGGAACTCGCAAAGGACTATCCGATCTATTACAGCGACGGCAACCATGAGTTTCGTATGAAGCTGTACAAGGATGTGTACGGCGACATGGGCGAGCGCTATGCCGGGGAGCTTGAGCGCCTGAAGGTGAGTCCCATCAACAATGACAGCAGAGCAGTGGAAGGCGCCAATATCAGAGTCTACGGCCTTCAGATCGATGCGAAGTATTACAAGCGCAGATCCCGCGTGGACATGGCGGATACTTATATGACGGAGCTTCTCGGCGAACGCGATCCTAAGGAATACAATGTAGTCCTGGCTCACGATCCCGAGTATTTTGATACCTACGCCAAGTGGCAGCCCGATCTTGTGATCTCGGGTCATGTGCACGGCGGTGTGGCGAGAGTTCCCTTTATCGGTAAGGGTGTGATCTCTCCGAGACTTACCCTGTTCCCTAGGTATGACGGCGGCCTTTTTACAGAGGGCAGTGCCAAAATGCTTCTGTCCAGAGGCCTTGGAATGCATACCATTCCGCTGAGGCTTTTCAATCCCGGTGACCTGATCGTGATCGATCTTGAACCGGAGAAATAATACGGAGTAACTATGGCAATTGATGTAAAACTTGAGGCATTCGAGGGCCCCTTGGACCTTCTTTTGTTCCTCATCGAAAAGAATAAGATCGATATCTACGACATCCCCATCGTGGAGATCACAGAGCAGTATCTGGAGCTGATCCGCGGCATGGAGACAAGCGATATGAATATCATGAGCGAGTTCCTGGTCATGGCGGCGACGCTGGTGGATATCAAGTGCAGAATGCTTCTTCCTCTTGAGGAGGACGAGGACGGCGAGGTCGAGGACCCCAGAGCGGAGCTGGTTCAGAAGCTTCTGGAGTACAAGATGTGCAAGTATATGTCTCTGGAGCTGAAGGACCGTCAAGTGGATGCCGCAAGGAATCTTTACCGCGAGAAGAAGCTTCCCGAGGAGGTGCTGGAGTACCGTGCACCCATCGATTACGGCGAGCTTCTGGGCGATGCCACTCTTGTGAAGCTGCATGAGATCTTTAAGTCCATGGTGAAAAAACAGGAGGACAAGATCGACCCCATCCGCAGCAATTACGGCAACATCGTGAAGGATGAGGTGGACATGGAGGCCAAGACCCTCTATGTGGAGGCTTACGTGAGAAGCCACAAACAGTTCAGCTTCCGCAAGCTTCTTGAGAAGCAGGAGAGCCGCATGGAGCTGATCGTGACATTCCTGATCATACTGGAGCTCATGAAGCTGGGCAGTATCACCATCAGGCAGGACGAACTGTTTGACGATATCATCATCACCGCGCGCGACAAGAATGCGAGCGCGGCATCTTCCGAGGGAGGAGAGTAATATGGACGCAACCGACAACAAGAAAAAAGCGATCATCGAGGCCGTGCTTTTTGCAATGGGCGACTCAGTGGAGATCAAGGCCCTGGCCGATGTGATCGAGGACGATAAAGAACACGTGGTAAAGCTGCTTGAAGAGATGAACGAGCAGTACATGAGCGAGGAGAGAGGCATCTACATCGTACAGTTTGAGGATTCCGTGCAGCTCTGCACCAAGTCCGACATGTACGAGTATCTGATCAAGATCGCCAAGACTCCCAGGAAGATGGTGCTCACAGACACCCTGCTTGAGACCTTAAGCATCATCGCTTACCGTCAGCCCGTGACCAAGCTCGACATCGAGAGAGTGCGCGGCGTCAGCTGCGAGCACGCGCTGAACAAGCTGCTGGAATACGAACTGGTCACCGAACTCGGCAGAATGGATGCGCCCGGAAGACCCCTTCTGTTCGGAACCACCGAGCAGTTTTTGCGCTGCTTCGGCGTGAAGAGCATCGAGGAACTGCCCGAGATGGACGCCCTGCAGGTGGAGGAATTCAGACAGCAGGCCGAAAAAGAAGTCCAGCTGCAGCTGGATCTGTAAAAAGATGTAAGAAAAAACAATTCGTACTATGCGAATTGTTTTTTTTGTGATATACTGTTACAGACATTAATAATGGGGGAATATGGATGTTTTCTAAACATGTTCCTGCATAAATTAATCTGTTCATATTTATTTATTATAAATGGAGGGCTGAAAAACATGAGTATTACTTCAAAAGCGAGTCAAAGAATCAACGCTTTACTCGATGACAACAGTTTCGTTGAAATCGGCGGACTTGTGACAGCAAGAGCTACTGATTTTAATATGAAACCCACCGAAACTCCTTCCGACGGCTGTATCACCGGCTACGGAGTGATCGATGGAAATCTTGTGTATGTATATAGCCAGGATGCTTCCGTTTTAAACGGTACCGTAGGTGAAATGCATGCAAAGAAGATCGCAGGTCTCTATGATCTGGCTATGAAGATGGGTGCACCCGTCATCGGTCTGATCGATTCTGCAGGTCTCAGACTTCAGGAGGCAACCGACGCTCTTAACGCATTCGGTTCCATCTATATGAAGCAGACTTTAGCTTCCGGCGTGATCCCTCAGATCACCGCAGTACTCGGTACCTGCGGCGGCGGACTCGGTCTGTTCTCTACCCTGACCGACTTCACCTTCATGGAGGAGAAGAATGCGAAGCTGTTCGTTAACGCTCCCAACGCGCTTGACGGCAATGTGATCACCAAGTGTGATTCCTCTTCCGCAGAGTTCCAGTCCAAGGAGAGCGGTCTTGTTGACGTTGTTGCTGACGAGGCAACCGTACTTGAGAAGATCAGAACCCTGATCGGCTTCCTTCCTGCAAACAACCAGGAAAACACTGCATTCGAAGAGTGCACCGACGACCTGAACAAGGTTATTCCCGAGATCGAGGGCTGCGTAGGAGATACCTCCATCGCTCTTTCCCTGATCGCTGACAACAACGACTTCTTCGAGGTTAAGGCTGACTACGCTAAGGATATGGTTACCGGCTTCATGCGTCTTGACGGCGTTACCGTCGGTGCTGTTGCAAACCGCAGCGAGATCTGCGACGAAGAGGGTAAGGTTACCGATAAGCTCGGCACCGTTCTTACCAAGAAGGGCTGCGAGAAGGCTGCTGATTTCATCACCTTCTGCGACGCTTTCGATATCCCCGTACTGAGCCTGACCAACGTTACCGGTTATGAAGCAACCGTTTGCTCCGAGAAAGGCATCGCTAAGGCAGCTGCAAAGCTCACCTACGCATTCGCTAACGCAACCGTTCCCAAGGTTAACGTTATCATCGGCAAGGCTTTCGGAACCGCTTACACCGTAATGAATTCCAAGGCTATCGGCGCTGATATCACCATGGCATGGCCCGATGCACAGATCGGTACCATGGACAGCAAGCTTGCTGCAAAGATCATGTACGAAGGCCAGGGTGCTGACGTGATCTCCGAGAAGGCTGCTGAATATGAGGCACTTCAGCTCAGTGCTGCAAGCGCTGCAAAGAGAGGATATGTGGACCAGATCGTTGCTCCCGCAGATACCAGAAAGTATGTGATCGGCGCATTCGAAATGTTATTCACAAAGAGTGAAGACCGTCCCGCAAAGAAGCACGGAACAGTCTAGAAAGGGTGATAAAAGGATGAAGAAATTTTTAACCTCATTATGTTTGATCGCCTGCATCCTTGGATTGACAGCCTGCGGTAGTACCAAGCAGTACACCGAGTATGAGCAGCAGAAAGTTGAATTCGCGACCGAGATGGCCGCACAGACCTGGGTTCCCCTTCTTGCCGGTACCATGAATGTACCCGGTGAGAATATGTACAAGGAGTACACCGCTGAAGAGATCGAGTTCATCATGGAGAACAATTACGGTCTCAAGGTTGGCGGCAATGCTTTCAAGGGTGCCATGGATTCCTTCAATTCAGCATTCGACAGCATCGGCAATATCGTAAGCATCGATGTTAACGCTGCAAGCGCTGAGATCGATGGCAAGCAGATCATCGTACATGTACCTGTCACCGGTGAACTTAAGCAGGCCGAGGCAGAGGTCATCTTATCTAACGACATGTTCTTAGAGTTAGAGTCCGCTGCACTCAATCCTATTTCCACCGTTGGCGAACTTATGGGTAGGGCAGCCCTGAATACCGTTCTCGGTATGGGCACCGTATTTGCAGTACTGATCCTGATCAGTCTGATCATCGCAAGCTTTGCTGCAATTCCCACCATTCAGAAGATTTTTTCCAAGAAGAAAGCAGCAGAGCCTGCAGCTGAGACTAAGGCAGCTCCTGTTGTTGAAGAAGTTTATGACGAATCAGACGATATGGAACTGGTAGCAGTCATCGCCGCAGCTATTGCAGCATATGAAGGCTCTGCCTCCACAGACGGCTTTGTCGTTCGTTCAATTCATAAGAGAAGATAACAAAAAATGATTGGTCGTCTAAGACGGCAGAAGGAGAATATTATGAAGAATTATACCATTACCGTAAACGGCAACGTATATGATGTAGTAGTTGAGGAAGGCGCAGCAGGCGCAGCTCCCGTAGCAGCAAAGGCTCCCGCAGCTCCCAAGGCAGCACCTAAGGCAGCTCCCAAGGCAGCAGCTCCCGCAGGCGCAGCAGGCGGCGTTAAGATCGAAGCAGGTGCAGCAGGCAAGGTATTCAAGGTTGAGGCTTCTGTAGGTCAGGCTGTTAAGAAGGGTGACGCAGTAGTTATCCTTGAGGCTATGAAGATGGAGATCCCTGTAGTAGCACCTCAGGACGGTACCGTTGCAAGCATTAACGTATCTGTTGGTGATCCTGTTGAGGCCGGCGCTTTACTGGCAACCATGAACTAATCTGCAAGAGAAGATTGGTAAGAAACAAATTCAACAGGAGGTCAACAAATGTCGTATATTGTTAATACATTGAGCAATCTGATCCATCAGACAGCGTTCTTTAACCTCACCTGGGGTAACTACGTTATGATCGCGGTTGCTTGCTTTTTCCTTTATCTGGCAATTCGACACGGCTTTGAGCCTCTGCTCTTAACCCCGATTGCCTTCGGTATGCTGCTCGTAAATATCTATCCCGAGATTATGATCAGCCCCGAAGATGCTGCCAACGGCGTTGGCGGTCTCTTACATTACTTTTATCTGATGGACGAATGGGCTATCCTTCCTTCCCTCATCTTCATGGGTGTAGGTGCGATGACTGACTTCGGTCCGCTTATTGCAAACCCAATGAGCTTTTTACTTGGTGCGGCTGCACAGCTTGGTATTTACATGGCATATTTCCTGGCAATCTTCCTTGGATTCAACGGAAAAGCAGC
>JAZULD010000010.1:0-3763 GCA_045643625.1 Acetatifactor sp.
TGCTTCCGTTCACTATTTTGTGCGTGCGCTGACCCGTGAGGCAGTTCTGGACGCTTACGAGCGTGTTGTCCGCTGCGCAGAGGGCGCTGCCCACATGACCGAGACGACCTTTACCATCGAGCCGTTCGGCGGCATCTATCCGACCCTGCAGAACAAGGTGATCGGACAGATCTTCGCAGAGGAGAATGAGAACGTTCCGCTTCCGGAGTACACCGAGGAGGAGCTCGCTTTCGCCTGGTATGTTCTGCACCTGGTATGTTCTGCGCCTGGTATGTTTTGCGAATGGTGCGTTTGCCGCCAGGCTGCTTTAGCCGGCGTATGGAAGAAATGCGAAAATCTCATCCTGCGGCACACCGTCGATGGTGAAGCAGTAGTTCTCATCATCGAAATCGTAGGTGACGCTCAGCCGCTCATCGTTGTAATCGAAATAGAAGAGCTTTACGGTCGGGTCGTAACCCAGAGGACTGATCTCGGCGCCGGCAGGGATGGTGACAGGGTTTCCGTCCACCGGATCACTCAGGAATTCCTTGATCACGGTCAGAATGCGGTGTCCGTCGGTTGCGTAGCAGTAGATCAGGTATTCGTTATCCTCTTCCGCATCGCTGCGATATTCGGCGAAGGTCTCATCCGGCAGGTTGCGGAAGTCATAATAAGTGTCCTTCGGAACAAAACCTTCGTCAGTTAGTTCATACGGAAGGAAAGTGCTGTAGGTTCCGAAGCAGTCCGCGCGGCTTGTGATCATGATATTCTTCGAGCTCAGGGAATCCGTATCGATCGGCTGTCCGCTGATCTGACCCATGGCAGTGAGTCCTTCCGCAGGGGTGTATTTCAGAAGTGCGGTCTCTGCCCAGTCGTTGGCATAGCCCAGCACGACCATAGCATAGAAGGTGTCTTCCCCCTGCTGCAGAATGCAGCTTGGCTTGAGCCATTCTGCGTAATCGCTTACTTCCACGGTACTTCCCATGTAGCTTAGGGAGACCGGACCGCCGTCGTATGCATTCTTCTCCATGGTAAGAAGCAGCTCTCCGCCGCCGATGGCAAGCGGTTCGTCCTCGGTCAGATCCAGTAATTCTTCTGCCGGATCGGTTCCTTCCGGCTGGGAAGGGGTCTCTTCGGTATCGGTGGAAGCCTCGGTTTCCGTCGCGGTTTCGGTGTCTTCTGTGCTGTCGTCGTCAGTGGCAGTCTCGGTAGTCTTATCCTCCGCAGACTGTGTTTCGGTGTTTGGCGCATCCCCCTTGGAGCCGGCAGAAGTGCTGCTTCCGCTGCTGCCGCAGGCGGCCAGTGTGAGCATACAGCTGAGTGTCAGTAACAGGAATTTCTTCTTCATAAACTTCTCCTCCTTTTGCGTGTTTGTCTTCGTATCTGGTAGGTAGTTCATAGTTCCTCCGTCGGAAACATCAGTTCCGCCAGATGGCAGGCTTCCCGGCCGCTCTTCCGAAGGGAAATCCTTCCGGGTGATGTGGCAGCAGCCCATGATCTCGGCATCAAAACGTTTGGCCAGGTATTCCTTCACCCGTGCACTCTGGGATGGAAAGAAGGCGGTAAAATTGCAGCTTGAATAATAGTGATAACGCATGACTTTTCCTCCGGATCATTGCTGTCTGCGCTCGCCGAATACCTCTTTTCAGCGGGATATAGGTCCCCGGATTCGGGAGACTCCATACATTCTAGCAGTATCCGTAATAGGATAGCAAGTAGTAGATAAAAGGTCTTTTATTTTGGGAAAAAGCATGCTAGTATAGGGCGTGTCAGGCAAGTGACATAAATTATGGATATAGTCTGCCTCGTTTTATAAGGGAAGCGCGGCAGGTAATTTTATCAGTCTATGATAAGGAGTAAGAAAATGGGATTTGATGTTGTAGCTTTAGGAGAGCTTCTGATCGATTTTACCGCTAATGGCAAGAGTGCTCAGGGCAACGGCCTGTTTGAGGCTTGCCCGGGCGGTGCACCTTGCAACGTTCTTGCGATGCTTCGCAAGGTTGGCAAGACCTGTGCCTTCGTAGGCAAGGTTGGTGATGATATGTTTGGACATCTGCTTCGCGATACGATCGTCGATGCAGGTATCAATGCGGATGCGCTGGTGATGGATCCACAGATCCCTACCACTCTTGCATTTGTACAGACTTTTGAGAACGGAGATCGTGATTTCTCCTTCTATCGTAAGCCGGGCGCTGATATGATGCTCACTGCTGATGAGCTTCCAATGGACACGATCAAGAATGCGAAGATCTTCCACTTCGGAACTCTGTCCATGACCCACGAGGGTATCCGCGAGGCTACCGTAAAGGCTGTTGCCGCTGCTAAGGAAGCCGGGGCTCTGGTATCCTTCGATCCAAACCTTCGTCCTCCGCTTTGGGATGATCTGGATCGCGCGAAGGAAGCTATCGCATGGGGCCTGGGCCAGTGTGATATTTTAAAGATTGCTGACAACGAGCTGCTGTTCATGACCGGCAAGGAGGATTTCTATGAGGGCGCTGCTATCCTGCAGGAGCAGTATCCTAATATTAAGGTTCTCAATGTTACCGCAGGCGCTGACGGAAGCTACAGCTTCTACGGCGATGCTGCCCCTGTATTCGTTCCATCCTGCAAGCTCGGCGGCGTTATCGAGACCACCGGCGCAGGTGATACCTTCTGCGCAAGCGTTCTGAACTTCGTTCTGGAGAACGGTATCGACGGTCTGTCCGTAGCAGACCGCAACAGAATGCTCCTGTTTGCAAACACCGCAGCATACATCGTTACCACCAGAAAGGGTGCGATCCGCGCGATGCCTGAGAGAGCAGAAGTTGAGGCAATGATCGGTTAATCAAATAATACTTACGAGAAAGACGCTGCCGCAAGGCGGCGCGTCATTGTGTCACAGTAAAAATAAACCCCCTGCTATGCAGGGGGAGGGAAGAATACAGCTGCGATCAAGGAGTATATTCAGAATCGGCTCAAGGAGGATTTAGAATATGACCAGATGTCATTAGTAGAGTATATCGACCCGTTCACGGGTGAGCCGGTGAGGAAAAACAAGAAGTAAGCGCTTGAAGCGCCAGTAGGAAGTCAAAGCAAACCAGCAAGCCCCTTATAGGGGCAGAGCAAGCCACCCGCTAAGCGGGTGGTCTTGACTTTGTGCCAACCCATTAACGACAGTGCTCAGTTTCAGTATTACTGTTTTATGAACACTGCCCTAAGGGCACCTGCTTTTTGTGAATATGTATTGATCAATTAATTAATCAGCATCGTCCAGCTTTCCACCGTTCTGACGGTACTTCTCAACGATCTTAAGAATACGATCGTGTGGATCAAGAAGCTCGCTAATGGAAGCATCATGATTTAAGGTATCTACAAGAAGTGCAATGAACTTACTCATATCGCAGTTGATGTAGTACTCCTTGGAAAGAAGTTCAGGAGTCTGGTATACCAGGTTAGTGGTAACGATACGGTAGATGAGTCCCTCTTCGTAAGCCTTATCGAAGTTAGCAAAACCATTGGTGAATAAACCAAAGGTAGAAACTACAAAGATACGATTAGCATTACGCTTCTTAAGCTCTCTTGCGGTATCGATCATACTCTCGCCGGAAGAAATCATATCGTCGATGATGAGAACATCCTTACCATCTAAGTTGCCACCCAGGAACTCATGAGCAACAATTGGGTTACGTCCGTTAACGATCTTGGTGTAATCACGCCTCTTGTAGAACATACCCATGTTGATACCAAGAACAGATGCAAGGTAGATTGCACGGTTGGTAGCACCCTCATCAGGAGAGATGATCAT
>JAZULD010000011.1:0-6249 GCA_045643625.1 Acetatifactor sp.
GGTGCATAGCAGAAGGCGGAGGAAACGAGGCTGGATGAAGGAAGTAACGGTTGGGCGAAAGGCTGGCCGGGACGAGAGGCACGGGGAACGGGAAGCCGAGAGGCGGAAGGTACCTGAGGGAAGCACGAGCGGAGGAAAGGCCGCGAAGGTTCGAGGGTGTACATCGGAGGACGAGAGTGCAGGCGAAAGCCAAGTTCCTGTGAGAGCGGAGGAGACGAAGTGATCACTGCGGCCTGAGAGGGTGAAAACCAGAGCAGGAGAAAGGGACGGCAGCGGAAGCGAAAAGGGGAACCTGAAAAGGGAAGCCAGAAAGTGGAAGTTGTAAATGCGAAGTTCAAGCGGAGTATGAAAAAGCGAAGCGAGGACGGAAGCCGAACGGAACGAAAGGCCGGGAGGAAAAAGCGGCAGTCGGAAGAAAGAGCCGGCTGGAAAGAGGAAGTGCTAAGAACCGAAAACTGAACTGTGGGAGACTGCAGGAAAAACTGAAAGAACATATTCTTACCGACGGGTGAAAGCCTGTGGGTAAGATACGAGCACTGAATGAGTTACGCTCCATCCGAGAGGATGGAGCTTTTTTTGCAAATCGACCGTGACAGAATACAACTGATTTTAGGAGGCAGCTATGGCAAAAAACGTAATGGTGACAGGAACAGGAAGAGAATACGCGCTGGGCTTTAACTTCGTGTTAAGGTACCTGGAGAACGGTGACAATGTCATCGCAACCGTCAGAAAAGAGTCTGAGGCGCTGAATGAACTGCAGAAGAAATACCCCGACCGTCTGACCATCGTGACCATGGATATCGGTGATACCGAGTCTGTGAACAAGGCTTTTGAGACCGTATCCGAGCGTTTTGACAGAATCGATTTACTCATCAACAATGCGGTGACAGCATCCGCACAGATCGAGACAGATTTCTTTGACTTTGATCTGGACCTGGTTGCAGACGTTGTAAACGTGGCTTCCGTAGGCCCTATGAGAGTGATCCAGAAGTTCTTCCCCCTGATCGAGAATACCGATGATATGTCCCTGATCATCAACGTTTCTTCAGAGGCAGGCAGTATCTCCAAGTGCTACAGAAAGTGCTATGTTGATTACGGTATTGCCAAGGCAGCCCTTAACATGGGTACCGTGACTATCTGGAACAATGTGAAGGACAACGACAAGGTGAACCTTTTTGCGATCCATCCGGGCTGGATCAGAACCAACGGACGCGCAGACAACCCCGCGCCCCTTTCCTCCTACGAGGCAGCCGGCATTCTGAAGAAGCTCTTCGAAGAGAGATGGTACGACAAGACAGGTCACAGATTCATTACCAACGAAGGCGTGGATTATCCCTACTAAAATAACAGAGCCCTCTGTAAAGCAGACATTCTCTGAAATATTGAACCAAAAAATTAAGGTCCGAAGCAGTGCGCATTGCACGACTTCGGACCTTTTCTATTGCTTATTTTTTCAAAGGAAGATTACTTCTCTTCAGCCTTATCCTTGGGAAGGAAAATGTTTAAGATGATTGCAACCATAGCTGCGGGAACGATTCCGGAACCACCGAAGATCAGCTGAACCAGCTGAGGAGCATGTGCAAGAATGTTTGCGTTTGCACCCATACCATAACCAACGCCGAGCGCTACGGATACGATGGAGAGGTTGCGGCCGGTCATAGGAGTCTTGGTAATTAACTGAATACCGCTTACAACGATGGAGGAGAACATCATAACTGCAGCGCCGCCGAGAACGCACTGAGGCATGATGGAAACCAGAGCACCGAGCTTAGGGCAGAGACCGCACAGTACGAGGAAGATCGCACCGGTTCCGATAGCGAACAGGTTAACGACCTTGGTCATGGAAACAAGACCTACGTTCTGGCTGAAGGAGGTGTTGGGAAGAACACCGAATAATGCTGCGATACTGGAACCGAGACCGTCACACATAACACCGCCGGACAGCTCCTTGTCGGTAGCCTCACGTCCGAGACCGCCTTCCATAACGCCGGAGATATCGCCGACTGTCTCAACAGCGGTTACGATGAACATGATCAGTACGGGAAGGATCGCACGCATATCGAAAACAGGCTTGACGGGCATGATCTTGGGAATGGAGAACCATGCTGCGTCGCCGACCTTGGACCAGTTGATCACCCAGCTCTTGGTAAATTCTACGCCCTCTGCGGTAACACCGGTGGTGGGTAAGAATAAGCTCATGATCACTGCAGCAATGTAACCGCAGATGATACCGATGAGGATGGAGGAGCTGCTGAGGAAGCCCTTGGTAGTATGCTTCAAAACAAGAATAACGATCAGTACGAAAAGTGCTAAGAGGATATTCTCCATGGAACCGAAGTCCTTAGCGTTGTTGCCGCCGCCAAAGGAGTTGATACCAACGGAGATCAGGCTAAGACCGATGGATAATACTACGGTACCGGTTACTACGGAAGGGAAGAACTTTCTGAGGGGCTTTAAGAAGAAACCTAAGATCGTCTCAAAAAGACCGCCTATCAGGGAAGCACCCATGATAGCACCGTAGGCAAGAACGCCGCCGCCCATAGTGTTTGCAACGCTGTTGAATACGCCGATGAAACCGGAGGAGGTACCCATTACTACGGGAACTCTGCCGCCTACAGGACCAACGGTGAACAACTGGATGAGGGTTACGATACCGGCGATGAGCATAGCATTCTGAAGAAGGCTAACCTGAAGACCTGCAAAATCACCGCTTGCAATACCACATGTACCGGTAATGATAAGGAGCGGGGTAAGGTTACCAACGAACATTGCAAGTACATGCTGCAATCCGAGAGGGATCGCCTGTGAAAGAGGCATTTTACCTTCCAGCTGAAAGGCCTCTTCCGAGAGTTTGAAGCTTGTTTTCATTTGTTTTTTATCTCCTTTTTATTTTGATAACTTAGTCGGGCTTGCTCATGGCGATCTGTTCGGGAGTGATGGGAAGCTCACGGTGCCAAACACCGGTGGCTCTGTAGATCGCATGTGTAATAGCGGGGGCCGGAGTATTGATAACGATCTCGCCGATAGACTTGGCGCCGAAGGGGCCGGTGGGCTCATAGCTGTGTTCGAACTCGACACGCAGGTTGCCCATATCAAGTCTTGTGGGGATCTTATACTGCATAAAGGAGGATTCTGCAAGTTTGCCCTTCGAAGTGAAGGTAACGTTTTCAAAAAGAGTGTGGCCGATTCCCTGAACGATACCGCCCTCCGCC
Source organism: Acetatifactor sp. (assembly GCA_045643625.1). GTDB lineage: Bacteria > Bacillota > Clostridia > Lachnospirales > Lachnospiraceae > Acetatifactor. The sequence continues at coordinate 3,213 of JAZULD010000011.1, forward strand.
TGGATGCGCGCAAGTGCGGGGTTGATGGGAATGCCGCAGTCTACAACCGCCATAAAGTCGAGTACTTCCACATGGCCGGTCAGCTTGTCCAGCTCGATCTCTACCATGCCCACCATGTAAGGAGGAGGGGAGACGGGAGAGGTGTGGGAGGCTGATGCCTGGGGAATGATATCGTTGAATAGCTGGGACTTCACACCGATCTCCTGAATGGTGACGGACTGTTCGGTGTTGATCCTGGTCAGCTTGCCTTTTTCAAAAATAACTTCATCTGCGTCGCAGTCCATAAGTCCTGCGGCGATCTGACACATTCTCTTTTTCAGGTCGGTACATGCCTTCTCAACAGCCTTACCGGTGATGTAAGTGGTCGAAGAAGCGTAGGAGCCGGAATCATAGGGGGAAGCGTCGGTATCCGCGCCGAATACGGTAACGTCATCCACGGAGCAGTCCATGCATTCCGCAACCATCTGGGCCAGAATGGTGTCGCAGCCGGTTCCCATGTCGGCAGCACCGATCATGAGGTTGTAGGTGCCGTCGTCATTTAACTTGACGGTGGCGGAGCCTACATCGAGGTTGGAGATACAGGAGCCCTGCATTGCCATGCCGACGCCGGCGGTTCTGACCTTGCCGTTGCCCATATCTCTCACGGGATACTTCTCATCCCAGTGGAACATTTCCTTACAATGCTCAAGGCAGCGGTCCAGTGCGCAGGCACTTGCGATCTCGTTGTAGTAGGCAGGCATCAGCATGCCTTCCTTCAGCATGTTTTTCTCTCTGATCACGGTAGGGTCGATGTTTAAGGTCTCGGCCAACTCGTTTACCATGGTCTCTACAGCAAAAATACCCTGGGTAGCACCGTAGCCGCGGTATGCGCCCGCAGGCATGGTGTTGGAGTATACTACGTCGTAGTTAAAGCGGTGGGCCTCAAGGCTTCCGGTGTACATGGGAATGGACTTGTGACCGGAAAGACCTACCGTGGTGGGACCGTGCTCGCCGTATGCGCCGCTGTTCGACAGGGTGTAGAGGTCGAGTACACGGATCTTGCCGTCCTTGTTGGCACCGAGCTTGATCTTGATCTCCATCTCATGTCTGGGAGAACCTGCGATCTGGGACTCGTGTCTGGTGAAAATGATCATAGCCGGGCGGCCTGTCTTCATGGTGACAAAAGCGGGGTAGACTTCGGTGACGGCTGTCTGCTTGGCACCGAAACCGCCGCCGATACGGGGCTTCTCAACACGGATCATGTTCTTGGGAATGCCCAGCGCGTGGGACAGAATTCTGCGAACATGGAATACGATCTGAGTGGAAGAGATCACGTGAAGACGACCGTATCTGTCGAAGGTGGTATAGGTTCTGAAGGTCTCCATCATTGCCTGATTGTAGGCCTTGGTGTGGAAGGTGCGCTCCAGAACGATATCGCAGTCCTGTAAAACTGCGTCTACGTCGCCGTAGGAACTGTCTTCGCTGGCAACAAGGTTGCGCTTGCTTGAACCGCCTACGTCAACGGGTGCGATCCGTTTGTCATAGGCCTGTACAAGATTCACGCTGCAGATGGCGGTTCTGAAATCGAGAAGGGGCTCCAGCACATCATAGGTGACCTTGATGAGCTTCATTGCCTTGAGGGCAGCCTTCTCATTCTCGGCTGCGATGATGGCAACAACATCGCCCACAAATCTTACATGTCTGTCGATGATCAGACGATCGTAAGGGGAAGCCTCGGGATAGGTCTGACCTGCGGTGGTGAATCTGGTCTGGGGAACGTCCTCCCAGGTGAAGATGTCGACAATGCCGGGCACCAGCTTGGCAGTTTTGGTGTCAATGGTGTTTACGATGGCATTGGGATGGGGACTGCGCAGCAGCTTGACCACAAGGGCGTCCCTTGGAGCAATGTCCTCGGTGTAGACGGGCTTGCCGAGCAGAAGCTGCATGGAGTCTTTTTTCCTGACGGATTTATTGATAGCGTTATATTCTCTGTGTTCCATAAGATCCTCCTACTGTTCCTTCTGACTGTTGAGAAAGGCTCTTATTCCGCGAAGCTGGCCTTCGTATCCGGTACATCTGCAGAGATTGCCGGCAAGGAACTGCCTGATCTCATCATCTGTGGGATCGGGGTTCTCTCGAAGGAGCGCGATGGTGTTCATGACAAAACCGGGATTGCAGAAGCCGCACTGATCGGCGCCCTGGTCTGCGATAAAGCCGACGAACCGGGAAGCTTCCTCCCTGAGACCTTCCAGAGTGGTGATGGAGTGGCCGTCTGCTCTTGCGGCGAGCATGGAGCAGGAGAGGATGGGGGTTTCATCAAAGAAAACAGTACACAGTCCGCAGTTGGAGGTCTCGCAGCCGCACTTTACGCTGGGGCAGTTGTGATCTCTCAAGAAATCGAGGAGTGTGAGATCGGCATCGATCTGTTCGGTGATCTTCTTGCCGTTTAAGGTAAGTTTTATTTCGATCATGATAATTCTCCTAACTTCAGTAGACTTCTCTCGGTGAGCACCTTGGTGAGGTGAGCGCGGTAGGATGCGCTTCCGCGCATGTTGGTTCCGAAAGGAACTGCGGAGGCTGCATAGGAAGCGAACGCCTTGCAGGACTCTTCGGTCAGACCGGAAGCAAGCAGATCCTTCTTGTCATAAACGACTCTGGCATGACCGGGTCTTGCGCCGATGACTGCCTTGTAGACGCCGTCTACCTTGGATACTGCGACAGCGATCACGGGGAAGTCGGTTCTCTGAATGCGCATTGCATCGTAGACGAAGCAAGCGGGCTGTTTTTTTACAATGATATTTACAAGCAGATCGTTGTCATACTTCATGGCAGCGAACTCCTCCAAGGGAATGATGCCGCCCTTGTATAATTCAACATAGCTGTCCATGGCAAGGAAGACGGTGAGCACATCGGAGAAGCCGAAACGTCCCCAGATGCTGCCGCCGACGGTTGCCATGTTGCGGAACTGCACGCCGACGATGTCGGATACCGCTCTTGCAACAGCGTTGTTGGTGTAAGCATTGAAAGAAGCATGCTTCTCGAGCTGACGCAGCGTCAC
>JAZULD010000012.1:0-10622 GCA_045643625.1 Acetatifactor sp.
ACCAGAAGGCTGGACAGCAGTGCTCCGAAGGACAGTGCCTGCTCCAGATAGAGCTGGGTGATGGCAACAGAGGATGCGCAGTTGGGAATCAGTCCGATCAGGCCCGCAAGCACGGGACCGAGAACGGGACGGTTCAGCACAAGACCTGCAAGCATTTCCTCGCCGCCGAGCTCAAGCAGCACCTCAAGACCTACGCATACCGCCAGAATAAACAAACCGATCTGCAGGGTGTGCACCAGAGAAGATTTAAAGATGTTCTCCTCATCACAGCGACAGTGATCGTGCTCGCACATCTCGTGAATGTGGTGCTGCGGCACCATTTTTTTGCGCTCGGAAGGCAGTGCGTCCACCGCAAAGCCCGCGATCACGCCGATCACCCACTTGATAGCAAGAATCCCGGCGATCATGGAGATGGGGGCGCGCTGAGAGATCAGCACGGGCAGCATCTCGTCGGATGTGGACAGAAAAACCGCGATCAGGGTACCCATGGTGATAACACGGCCTGCGTAGAGATTGGCTGCGGCTGTGGAGAAGCCGCACTGGGGCACGATGCCGAACAGGCTGCCGATCAGGGGACCCAGTCTGCCGGATCTTCTGACCGCAAGCTGGACCTTGTTGGCCGCGCGGTGCTCCAGATATTCCATGGCCAGGTAGGTCAGGAACAGAAACGGTAATAATCGCAATGTATCAATAATCGCATGCTCTAATACGTGCAGCATCATACTCACCTTTCAACAAAAAAAGTTCTAAATGCAAATGCAATTCATTCGCATTTAGAACTATATCACACTTTCTGTATCTGTCAAGCCTTTACTTTGCAAGAAACTGCTTCACGAAGCCCCAGACGGTCGCAAGCATGTCTGTGGTCTGCTCGCCCGCCATGCTCTCGGGCAGGGTAAGTTCTTCCCCCGCTCCCAGCAGGAAGCTTCCGTCCATGTGCATCGCACGGTAGGCTCTCTTCTTGAAATCCACGCCGATCCGCACGGGCACGGGTCTATCCTCGCCGTCGATCTGCAGGCGGATATCGTAATCCTCAAGCTCCCCTAAAAAGATCGGCAGTTCTCCCTCTCTCTTCTCCCTGTCCATAAAAGCCAGCGCCAGTGTTGTCTTCGGGCCGGCTATCTTCTCCCGAAGGTCGGGAAGTTCCAGCGTGCGCACTCCCGTCAGGTCCAGTTCAAAGATCTTCTCAAGCTGTGCGAAGGTAAAATAGGCATCGCCCTCCCAGTCGGGCACAAACATGGCAAAAAAGCCCAGCTTCTCCTTCACGCTTCCAAGGGCTGCGCGGTAAAGCATGGCAACATTTACAAGATCCTCGCCCTCTTCGGACAGGTACACCTCCGTCAGAGGCTCCCGAAGGGCGCGGCAGTAGACGTTTGCGTGGATCGTATCCTCCCACACGCTGCCCTCAATGCGCAGGCGGTAAAGCTCATCCGCCTCCGCCCCGAAAACGCCTGCCATCATGGCAAGCAGCGCCTGCTCCTCCGGCTTGAATTCCTGCTTGTCCAGGTCCAGCTCAATATCAAAGGTAAAATGCTCGTAGTCAGCGTCCTTCTGCAGTCTTTTTGCACCCTTTACCGCCGGGCGAAAGAAGATCGCTGCCGCGATTCCCGCGATGACGAGAATTGCAAGGGCGGTCGCTGCGATAATGATAACGGTTCTTTTTTTCATCTATTTCTCTTCCTTCAGGATCAACACATCGTAGCCTCCGATCGCCGCTTCACCGCACACGGTCTCGCCGGTGAGCATATCGGTCAGGGGCTTCTTCACCTGCACGCTGCCGCTCTTTGCCGCGTAATTCAGGATAAAATAGTAGTTGGCGCCTGCGTCCTCACGGACCACGATCTCAAGCTCTGCGGGGAGTTCCACGGGAAGCTCATCCGCCTGAAGCTCAAGCAGTTCTGCCGCAAGACCTGCCATATCCTCCTTGAAGGCGCTGCCGAGATAGTAGCACCGGCCTTCACCCACTTTTTTGCCGACGATGGCGGGAGTACCCACAAAGTGTGAAGGCACTTCGACGCTCTCGGGCTGAGAGAAGGTGCCGTAGACCTCGCCGTCGGTCACCTCCAGCATGTCCACAAACTCTGCCGTCTCCGCAGTTTTGCCGCCGCAGGTGATGCACAGCGTGTCATCGAAGGGTGACAGGCAGGTGTATTCCTGCACATAAGCGCCGCACAGGTCCGCAATAAGTCCGGGCATGGGAATGTCCAGGCAGTGAAGCTCAGGGGTCTTGTAGCCGCCTCTGCAGCCGAAGATCGCCTTGCCGCCCTGCTCAAGATATGCCTTGACAGCTGCGTGGCGCGCAGGGGTAAAGATCGTCGCATGAGGGTAGATCACAGCCTCATAATCTGCCAGATCCTCCGCGGTCGTGTTATCGTTCACATATACAAAGTCAAAAGGAATATGGTTCTTCTCAAGATAGCAGAACCAGCCGTCATGACTGATGGCTGCGGAAGGTCCGTGCCAGATATCGTGCATGCTGTCCCACTCGTTGTCATAGTCCATCAGAATTGCGACCTTGCGGCGAACCTTGCTGCCCGCAAGGGATGCAAGCTTCTCGATATCCTCGCCAAACTGCTTCAGCTCGCGGATCCTTCTGTTGTCGCGGTTGTCGTAATCCAGAAGACCGTGCCAGTAGATCTCGGTGCCCACGCGCGCTGTTCTCCAGCGGAAAAAGCTTACAAAATCAGCGCCGTGAGCCACGCGCTGCAGCGCCCACAGACGCATCTGTCCGGGCTTGGGCATAGGCATCTTCATTCTGCAATTCCAGCCGCCTGCGCCGGACTGCTGCTCCATGATGCCGAAATTAGCGGAGATGCTTCTGGTTCTGGTAAGGTTGAAGGAAGAATTGCGGTCCTTCAGGCCGTTGCCCGCCTTGGGATCTCTGTCCACTGCAAAAGAAAATGCAGGATAGTTGTCGAAACAGATAAAGTCCAGTACGTCCCCAACCAGTCTGTGGTAGTCCACGATGCCGAAGAGTCCGTTGGTGGTGATAAAACGGTCCTCCACGCCGTATGCGGCCTGCCACTTGCGGATGATGTCCGCCTGGAGCTTGAAATAATCGTACACGGTATCCGCGATAAAACGGTCTTCCTCCATCTGCATGTGAGGGTTGGTCTCACCGGTATGCGGATTCCTTCTCTTTAAGTGCACCTGCTCCCAGTCGGTGTAGGTCTGATTCCAGACGATGGTACCCATGGCCTCGTTCAGAGCGTCAAGGGTCTTGTATTTTCTCTTCATGTACTCTCTGAATGCCTTGTGGTCACTCTCGGAGTAATACTTGTTGATCTCGCAGTTGATCTCATTGTCAAGCTGCCAGCCGATCACGCAGGGGTGTCCCGCATAGTGCTCCGCCAGCTTCTCGGTGATGCGGCGGGTGTACTCCCTGTAGACTGGGGAGTTCATGTTGTAATGACGTCGGATGCCGGGGTACAGGAGGTTTCCGTCAATATCCGCATTCAGGATCTCCGGATACTTCTCCGACAGCCAAACGGGAGGGGTCGCGGTGGGAGTGCAGAAGATCACCTTCATGCCCACTTCGCTGCAGATCTCCATAAAGCTGTCAAAAAGAGCAAAGGTATACTGTCCGTCCTCGGGCTCAAAACAGTTCCAGGCGAACTCCGCAATGCGGACCACACTGATGCCGCAGGAGAGCATTCTGTCAAGATCCTCTCTCCACATACCGGGATCCCAGTGCTCGGGATAGTAACATACACCCATTGTGATCTTATCGAAATTCAACCCTTTTTTCATGAAACTGCCTCCGTTGATTTATCTTTTCATTGTGACTGTTTTACGGTCTTAAACTAAAAATCCTTCTCGATCTCCATCATGCGGTCATAGAAGAACCGGTTATAAGGAACGGGTACACCGTATGCCTCGCCCTGGCGGATCATCTCGCCGGCAAACATGTCCACCTCGGACTTGCGGCCTGCTTTTCTGTCCTGCGCCATAGAGGGATAGCCCTCGGGATCCAGAGTTCTCTCGATCTCGATGGTACGGTTTAAGTCCTCCTCGGTCAGAGTCACGCCCTTCTTGGCTGCAATAGCGATCACCTCGTGCATCGCGCCGACCATTTTTTCATAAGCCTCTGTTCCCTCGGTGGTAGCAATGCCGTAGCCCACATCAAAAACAGTACAGGTCTGGTTCACGCCCACGTTCAGCATGAACTTAAACCACAGTCTGTAGAGCACGTCTGCCTCTCTCACATAGGGCACATTTGCCTTTGCAAGCAGCGCCTCCACTGCGTCCGCGCGGCGGTTCATAGCCTCATCGATGCCGCCGATGTGCAGTCTGCCGCACTGGGTATATTTTAAGTCGGTGCCGTCACGCATAGCGTCCATGCCCTGCGCAACACAGTAGATCATGCGGTCCATACCGTAGCGTTCAGCAATGATCTTCTCGCTGGTCACACCGTTTAAGACGGAGATGATCAGCGTATTCTCACCCACGCAGCCTGCCATGGTGTCAAGGGCTGCTGCCAGCGCGTTATATTTGACCGCAACGATCACAAGGTCTGCAGGGGTCGCCTCAGCCGCTGAAATAATGCGAAAATCCTTCTTCTCTCCGTTGATGGTGTAGATATCGTTTCGATGGCGCGCCGCTCTCTCCTCGTCCATGACGAAGGTCACATTCACTTCTTCTCCCAGCCCCGCTGTCAGCTGGTCTGCGTACAGAAGTCCCAGTGCTCCCATGCCAATAATACTGATGTTTGTCATATGATGTCTCCTGTTCAGAAATATCTGTAGTAATACTCTCTAAAAATTATAAAGAGATAAAAAAAGCCTGTCAACGGACAGGCCCTGTTTTTATCTCTTGAATACAGAACCAAAATATGCTATATTTAGTAAAGAAAGAGTACCCACTCCAAAAGTGGATGCTCCCGAGTGGTTAATTGGTCAAATGACCGCGCCTCTCCTGTGGGCTGACAGGAGAGGCATTTTTATTTCTTCTTTCCGTTTCTCTTATCAAGAAAGGCAAGAAATGCGACAATCAAGCCACCAAAGGCACAAAGCAAAGACAGTATGCCCAGGAATATCGAAATAATTTCGAAAGCCGTCATAATACGCACCTCCCTTCCTGTATAATTAGGCTCGGGAGGCTGCCACCCTGTCATGGGTACTCTTTCACACGATCGCTCGTGCGTTTATATTATATCGTTATTTCGTGTTATTATCAACTGTATTACGTTGTTATTATTCACAAAAAAAGCCACCCATGAAGTACATATCAGAGTACCCTGGGTGGCTTTTGTCATCTTATTTATGCTTCCTGCGAACGCACATCACAGCGATCACCAGCACGATCGGGAAGCCGATTCCGGACAGCACACCCGCCTGCAGGTTATTGCCGAAGGACTGTGACACATTGCCGATCAGCGCAGGGCCTACCGCTCCGCCAAGGTCGCCTGCCAGCGCGAGGAGCGCGAACATCGCGGTACCGCCTGTGGGAAGGATTTGGGATGAGATGCTGATCGAGCCCGGCCACATGATGCCTACGGAGAAACCGCATGCGGCACATCCGATCAGACCGAGCATCGGAATCGCTGCCAGGCCTGCGGCCAGATAGCACACAAGACACATGATGCCGGATGCCATCATGAAGACAGTCAGGTCCACCTTTTCACCGAATTTGCCGTAGAGCAGTCTGCTGATTCCCATGCAGATTGCGAAGCCGCAGGGACCCGCCAGGTCACCGACCGCCTTGGAAACGTGCAGTGCAGACTCTGCAAACGCAGACGCCCACTGTGCCATAGCCAGCTCGGAAGCACCCGCGCACACCATCAAAATAATGAAGATCCAGAAGGTCCTCGTCCGGAACAGCTGGACCATGGTCATGCTCTTGCCTTCCTCAACCAGAGGCTCGATGGGGCAGGTCACGAAATTGTAAATGTTATACAGGGGAATGATCGACCAGAGCAGTGCAAGAATTCTCCATTTTTCAATGCCGAATACGGCAAAAAACGCGGTGGAACCCAAGATGACCGCAACCGATCCCCAGCAGTAGAAGGAATGCAGCAGGCTCATCATGGCGTCCTTATTCTCAAAAGGGCACGCCTCAATAATGGGGCTTGCAAGCACCTCCGTCAGACCGCTTCCGATGGCGTAGATGATGACGCAGACGATGATTCCCGCGTAGGGCGAAGGCATCAGGTCGGGCAAAAATGCCAGTCCCGCAAGGCCCAGTCCCGAAGTCACCTCGGCCGCAACAATGCACACCCTGTATCCCAGCCTGTCCACGATTCCCGCGCAGAGAAAATCGACGATCAGCTGCGTCACAAAAAAGCAGGTGGAGATCAGCGCCAGCATACCAAACGATACATGATAAGTTTTGTAAAAAGTCAAAAACAATAGCGGCACAAAATTCGCGCAGATCGCCTGGGTCACAAATCCCAGGTAGCACGCCAGCTGTGTTTTCTTATAATTTTTCTTCATTTCCATTTTCATCCGCCCAAAAACTACTTCTCATCCACCACCTGGAAGATGAAGAACTTGAGATAATAGGACTCATCCGCCGCCCAGAGGATGGGATGGTCCGCGCCCTGGGTGCGGAATTCCACCTGGCGCAGACGCTTGTGGACCGCCTTGGCAGCCTCTTTTACGGTCTTGGCGAGAAGCTCCTGGGTCATAAAATGAGAGCAGGAACAGGTGGCCAGGTAGCCGCCGTCCTTCACAAGTTTTAAGCCCTTCATGTTGATCTCGCGGTAGCCCTTGATTGCGTTCTTGGTTGCCTCTCTGGACTTGGTGAAAGCAGGGGGATCCAGAATGACGACGTCATACTTCTCACCTGCTGCCGCAAGCCTGGGCAGCTCGTCCAGCACGTTGGCACAGCGGAATTTAACAGTGTCCTCAAGGTGATTGCGCACAGCGTTCTCTGTGGCCTGTTTTACCGCATACTCGGAGATGTCGAGGCCTGTGACCTCGCTTGCGCCCGCCAGTCCGGCATTCAGCGCAAAAGTGCCCATATGGGTGAAGCAATCCAGCACTCTCTTGCCCTTGCAGATGCGCTGCATTGCCAGTCTGTTATATTACTGATCCAGGAAAAATCCGGTCTTCTGACCGTTCACAACGTCCACCATGTAGCGCACGCCGTTCTCGCAGATCTCGATGTTGGTGTCAAATTCCTCGCCGATAAAGCCCTTGTGCTTGGGCAGTCCCTCCTTGGTGCGCTCGTTGGCATCGCTGCGCTCGTACACGCCGCGAACCTTGATGCCGTCCTGAAGAAGGACCTCCTTAAGCAGCTCCACGATCTGAAGCTTAAACTGCTCCATGCCCAGTGCCAGACACTCGACCACCAGCACGTCCTCGTACTTGTCCACGGTCAGTCCGGGCAGGAAGTCTGCCTCGCCGAAGATCACGCGGCAGGATGAGGTGTCGCCCACGGTCTTTCTATAGTCCCACGCGTTCTGCACGCGCATGCGCAGGAATGCCTCGTCGATCACGGTGTCTGCCTTTCTGGTCAGCATGCGGATGCGGATCTTGGAGTTCATATTGATGAAGCCCCTGCCCATGGGGTATCCGTCAAAGTCCTTTATTTCAACCACATCACCGTTGTGAAAGGTGCCGGTGATGGTATCGATCTCGTTGTCAAAAATCCAGGCGCCGCCTGCTTTTACGGTGCGGCCCTCGCCCTTTTTCAAGGTTACGATCGTGCTCATTTTGTAGTGCTCCTTAGCTTATTTGCTGAAATGCTTTCTTCTATCTTATTCGGTTTTGGCTTGACATTCAATCACTTTTTATTTATTATTTGTATGTTGAAACGGCTTAAAAACCGCCATTTCGGGGTGTGGCTCAGTTTGGTAGAGCGCCACGTTCGGGACGTGGAAGTCGCGTGTTCGAATCACGTCACTCCGATTGAGACAGAGTGCTTTTGCAGCGTCGCATGGTGTTGCAAGAGCATTTTTTGTATTATCCCATCCCCGCATCCGCGGGCAGAAAGGTGTATTTTTTATGAAAAAAATAGCCAGTCTCTTGTTGATCTTAACATTACTGCTCTCCATGACCGCCTGCGCGGGCGTACGGGGCAAAGATCGCGCCGAGATGAATGTCTACGTGCTGGCCGGTCCCACCGGCATCGGCGTCATGGACCTGATGGCAAAAAGCGACGCAGGCGAGACTGCCAATACCTATCATTTTACGGTTTCCGGCGCCAACGATGAGGTGGTCGCTGCCATCTCGAACGGAGAGGCCGACATCGCAGCCATCGCCACCAATATGGCCGCTGCGCTCTACAAGAAGACAGACGGCGGCATCACCGTGCTTGCAGTCAACACTCTGGGGGTGCTTGGTATTCTCTCCTCCGGCGAGGAGCTCACTGCTGCGGCGGACCTGAAAGGCCGCACGATCTACTCCCCCGGTCAGGGCGCAAACCCCGAGTATATTCTCCGCTACGTGCTCACCGAGAACGGCCTCGATCCTGACAGGGATGTGGCGATTCGTTTTGTGGGCGAAGGCAGTGAACTGTTAACCGTCTGGCAGACCGAGCCCGATGCGCTCATCATGGCGCCTCAGCCCGTTGCCACCACCCTCCTTATGAAAAACGAGGGCAGCAAGCTCTGCCTGGACATGACCGAAGAGTGGAACAAGGTCGCAGGTGAGGACAGCACTCTGATGATGGGCTGTGTCATCGTGCGAAACGATTATCTTGCCAAAAACAAGGGCGCCGTTGACACCTTCTTAAAGGAGTGCGCCGCATCTGTGGAGGCAGCAAAGAGCAATGTACCTGAGACCGCAGCCCTGTGCGAAAAGTACGGACTGATCCCTGGTGCCGCTCTTGCCGAAAAGGCCATTCCCCGCTGCGGGCTGACTTTTGTGACCGGCAGCAAGATGCGCACCGGCTTAGGCGGCTACTACCGCGTCATGTTTGACGCCGACCCCAAGAGCGTGGGAGGGGCAATTCCCGCAGATGATTTCTACTATGACTACGAATAGAAAATTCCTGAAAAATATACCGGCGATCCTGTTCTGGCTGCTTCTGTGGCAGTTCGGTGCCATGCTCATAAACCGCCGTCTGCTGCTGCCGCTGCCCACCCCGGTGACCACATTGCGTGCGCTTGCGGGTCTCATGGCACAGGGCAGCTTCTACCTGACAGTCGCAGCATCCCTTGGCCGCATCGCCGCAGGCTTTGTGCTCGCACTGCTTGCAGGCACGCTGGGTGCTCTGTTGTGCGCACGTTCCCGCTTTTTTGCAGCGCTGACAGCACCTCTTCTGCAGTTAGTCCGCGCGGTTCCCGTGGCAGGCATTACGATCCTGCTCTTTCTCTGGATCCGTCGCAGCGCGCTGCCCGGCAGCGTTGTTTTCTTAACTGTTTTTCCCCTGGTCTGGGCTGACATCGAGAGCGGCATTCGCTCCCTGGACGGCTCTCTGACCGAGATGGGCAGGGTGTTCGGCATGAGCCCCATGCAGATCTTTCGCAAGATCACACTCCCCCGCCTGCGCCCCTATTTTGGCGCCGCAACGGCCTCCGGCCTTGGCTTTGCCTGGAAGTCCGGCGTTGCCGCAGAGATCATCTGCCGCACCGACAATTCCCTGGGAAGTCTCCTGTGGGCCGGCAAAAACGCAGTGGACTACGATGAGGTCTTCGCTGTGATTCTGGTCATCGTACTGTGCAGCGCAGTTCTGCAGGCGCTTGCCTCCCGAATTGTGAAAGGAGGTGCCGCGGAATGATTCGATTTGACCATGTTTCCTTCGGCTACGGCCTTGGCAAAAATGTCATAAACGACTTTACTCTGATGGTTCCCGAAGGGGCACGCATCCGCGTGAATGCTCCCTCCGGCGGCGGCAAAACCACGCTGCTTCGCCTGCTCCTCGGTCTTGAAAAACCCCGCAAGGGAAGTATCTCAGGTTGTGAGGGCCTTCGCTTCTCCGCAGTGTTCCAGGAGGACCGACTGCTGCCCTGGAAGACTGTACTTGAGAATGTGACCATGTTCTCGGACGAAGAGTGTGCCCGCGCCATGTTGGTTCGCCTTGGGCTTGAGGAAGTCCTCACTGCTCTCCCCGATGCGCTCTCCGGCGGCATGAAGCGCCGCGTCAGCCTGGCGAGAGCCCTGTGCCACCCCTTTGATATTCTGGTGCTGGACGAGCCCTTCACCGGTCTTGATGACGCCAACAAGGAGCTCTGCATCCGGGCCATCTCAGACACCTTAAACGGCAGGACCCTGATCCTGACCACTCACGATGCCGCAGATGCAGAGAAACTGCAGGCGAAGACATTTGATCTGTAGCGTATCCTCCCCGCATAGCAGAGATCATTTCTATGAATCGAAAAAACAACCCGCCGGAAAGAATATAAATTCCTTTTCGACGGGTTATACTTTGCCCCAAAACATCCTTACGGGATAACCCCCATCTGGATAAGGCATTTGTTAACGAAAGTGAGTAAAAATGAAAGTGAGTAAACTTTATAAAAAACTACTCCTCGATATATTTTCCCTCCTTCCATCTACCTACAACTACTTCAACCTTTGTTCCTTTCTCCTTCCAGAGAACAGGACCGTTATAAGGATAATTTTCTCCCAACAGGCGGTACTTCTTACCTTCCACTCGTTCAAGAACGCTGCAGCTTCCAAATTCGCGCAGACCGGCTTTAAACTTATTGTAGCAATAATCTGAAGGCAAAAGGCTGC
>JAZULD010000013.1:0-2037 GCA_045643625.1 Acetatifactor sp.
CGCCAACACCAAATTTGCGGGCTTTGCGGGTCCCATGGGCATGCTTCTTCGCGGCATCGTCAAGAAGATGGACAGCGACTACAAGAACAACGGAAACATCAAGTGGAACTTCACCAAGGTCCTGATCGGCAGAAACGGTGAGATCGTTGAGCGTTTCGAGCCCACCGCCGATGTGAAGAAGATCGGCGCAAAGGTTGCGGAGGTACTGTAATGTTTCACTTTGATTATCTGACCGAATGCACCTGTGCCAAGCTCATCAGCATGGACTTAGAGGGCGATATTGTAAAAAATATTTCTTTTTGCGGCGGTTGTGATGGAAATCTGAAAGCAATTCCTGTATTATTAGATGGATGGAGTGTGGATCAGATCGAGGGCAAGCTCACAGGCATCACCTGCGGACGTAAGAGCACCTCCTGCGCAGACCAGCTGGCCAAGGCAGTGAGAGCCGCCCTGATCGCGTCAACCGATCCAAATTACGTATCTCCGTTGGAAGAGGATGAGGATGACTGATAATTATGAGATGTTGAAACTTGACGGACAGCTGTGCTTTCCCCTGTACGCTGTCTCCAGGGAGATCATCAAGAAATATAAACCGTTTCTGGACAGGATCGACCTGACCTACACCCAGTACATCACCATGATGGTGCTGTGGGAGGACAGAGAGATCCTCGTGAAGGATCTGGGCGCCAGACTGTTTCTGGATTCCGGCACTCTCACTCCCGTGCTGAATGCGCTGGAGAAGAAGGGTCATGTGGAGAGAAAGCGCTCCGAGGCCGACCGCCGCGACGTGTACGCGGTCATCACCGAGAGCGGTCTTGCCCTTCGCGAGCAGGCAGTTTCCATTCCCATGGAGCTGGGCTCCTGCCTGCCCCTGTCTCAGGAGGACGCAATTACACTTTACCGCCTTCTTCACAAGATGATGGACAAGCTCCGCTAAACGCATGCGGACAGTTCCCCGAGGAAAAATACACTGCCAAAAAGGAGAATTCATATGAGCAAGACTTTAGTAGCATATTTCAGCGCAAGCGGCGTTACCGCCAAAGTTGCGGCATTAATTGCCGGAGAGACCGGCGCAGACCTGTATGAGATCAAGCCCGCAGAGCCCTACACCGCAGCAGATCTCAACTGGATGGACAAGCAGAGCCGTTCCACCCTGGAGATGAAGGATGCAGGCAGCCGCGTTGCGATCGCAGGCGAGCCTGTTGATATGGCACAGTATGACAGAATCATTGTAGGCTATCCCATCTGGTGGGGCGTAGCACCTCACATCATCAATACCTTCTTAGAGTCCTACGATCTGACCGGCAAGACCGTAATTCCTTTTGCCACCTCCGGCGGAAGCGGTGTCGGCGACACCAATGCATATCTCGGCGCATCAGCCAAGGGTGCCAAGATCGAGAAGAGCGTGCGCCTGAGTGCCGTTGCGGACAGCGCCACCATCAACAGCTGGTTAAATTAATCTTTTTTACCCGAATCGGACCAAAAAGAACCCCTTGCTTATATGAAGCAAGGGGTTTTCTTATTTTGTTCCACTCTTCTCTTGTGATCGCGTACGCATAGGATATGGTATTCACCGGATCGGACAGGATCTCATACAGCGTATCATAGTCATCCGGGGTGTGCTCTCTGATGATTCATGATCGAGGACGCCAAAACTGCGTCCCCGGCTAACAGTACCACTGCCGGTACAGTCTCCATATGATGCTTTCCCGTGATGTCAAGGTATTAGTTTTCTGCGATCTCACGGACGAACTGCTCGATCTTCGCAGGGTTCTGTCCATAGTCCTTGTGCTTCCTGTCAAGGAGAGACACTCTGTACTTCACATTGGGCACCTTGCTCTCTAAGTCCTTCACGCACTTGGCAATATCTCCGCCGCCGGAGGTGATGATGAGGCCGGTGACCTTCTCACTCACACCCTCCTGCTGTAAAAAAGCATTGATGGCGGGCACACCCTTGCTGTTCCAGATGGGGGTGCCGAGGATGATCTCGTCATAGTCGCTCATGTCGACGCCAAGGGGCTTGATCTCGGGGATCCT
>JAZULD010000014.1:0-24395 GCA_045643625.1 Acetatifactor sp.
GCATGCCCCGCGGGGCAAGATCCTTTGGAGAAGGTCCGGGAGGGACCTTTGAAAAACATATCCAAAATTTTTACTGTCTGTAAAGACCTCATTTTCCCAAGGCGTTGTCCCGTCTGCGACGACGCGGTGGATCGGTTCGGCGGGAAGATCTGCAGGGCCTGCGCACCGAAACTGATCTATTTGGACGAGCCCTGGTGCGTCAAGTGCGGCAAGAAGCTGATGCAGGACGACATGCTCTGCGGCGACTGCAGGCGGACGGAACATTTTTATGTGAGAGGCCGGGCGGTCTATGAGTACCGCTCCGTGTCGGCGGCAGTCTACCGCTTCAAGTACGGCGGCAGACAGGAGTACGGCGAATTTTTCGGGGAGGAACTGGCCGGGAGGCTGGCAGATTTTATCCGGGCAGTGTCCCCGGACGCGCTGATCCCCATCCCGCTGCACCCCAACAGACAGAGTGCGAGAGGCTACAATCAGGCACAGATCCTGGCAGAAACGGTCGGCCGCATCACGGGAATTCCGGTGTATGAGAACCTGCTTTTGCGGTGCAAAGATACGGCCCCGTTGAAGTATCAGAATCCTCGTGAGCGCCAAAATAATTTGAAAAATGCTTTCATTATAGCCGAAAATGATGTACAATTAAGGGTAGTTATGCTCGTGGACGACATTTATACCACGGGTGCGACCATGGATGAGGCGGCACTTGCTTTTCTTGAAAAAGGCGTGACAAAGTGCTATTTTCTGACCCTTGCCTGCGGCGAGGGCATTTAGTGTCCCCATCACTACACAAAACGGTTCCCGCGGGAGCCGGGAGGAAACTTATGGTTAACGAAGAACGCGTCATTCTCATGACGAAAATGGCCGCCTATGAAGAGGGCGAGGGCAAGAAGAATATCGACGTGGGCAATTATTTCCGCGCCGACTATATCAGCATGCAGATCCTGAAGACTGTTATCTGCACCACCATTGCCTTCGGTCTGATCTTCGGCGTCTATGTCTTATACAATTTCGAGACCCTCATGTCCGAGATCTACAACATGGACCTTCTTGCTTTTGCCAAGCAGGTGCTGCTGTATTATCTGGTGTTTGTGGGTGCTTATTCCGTGCTCGCCTATATCGTGTACACCATACAGTACGCGCTGGTGCGCAAGAAGCTTAAGAAATATTATCAGAACCTGAAGAAGCTGAACGCTCTCTACAAGGAAATGTAGTCCTCGGACTGACGGAGGTTTTTTATGGCTGAGTTACTTGAGATCAGAGAAAAATTAAAAATGTACTATGCACAGTACGAGCTCTATATTCTTCCCGTAGTGAAGTTTATCCTCGCACTGGTTACATTAAGCGCAGTAAATTCCCAGCTGGGAGCAATGGCCAGACTGAATCATTTCGCCATCGTTTTTGTGGCATCCCTGGCATGTTCCTTCCTGCCTACCACCTTTATTGCGCTGCTGGCTGCACTTTTTTCCCTGCTGCACCTCTACAAGATGGGACTTGAGCTGGCTGCGGTCGTATTCTGCGTATACCTTCTGGTATTCCTGCTGTTCTTCCGCTTTGTCTCCAAGGATTCCGCGATCCTGATCCTCACTCCCCTGCTGTGCCTGTGGAAGATCCCCTATGTGATGCCTATCGCAGTGGGCCTGATCGGCAGCCCTATTTCAGCTGTTTCCGTTGCATGCGGCGTTGTTGTCTACTATGTGCTTAACACCGTGATCGGCATTGCTCCCACCGTGAGCACCATGCCCGATTCCGAGATCGTCGGCAAGCTTCGTCTTGTCATCGACAGCCTTGTGAACAACAAGACCATGTTCGTTGTGGCAGCAGCTTTTGTGATCACCGTGATCGTTGTTTATCTTCTGAGAAGACTGTCCGTTGAGTATGCGTGGAGCATCGCCATGGGCGTGGGCGCCATCGTGAATCTTGCAGTGCTTCTCGTGGGCGACCTGATCTTCGACACAAAGATGTCCCTGATCGGCGCGATCCTTGGCAGCATCCTTGCGGTACTGATCTGCAAGGTCATCGAGTTCTTCCGCTTCTGCGTGGACTACAGCAGAACCGAGAAGGTACAGTTCGAGGATGATGAATATTATTATTACGTGAAGGCGGTTCCCAAGATGACCGTGGCTGCCTCCAGCAAGACCGTCAAGAAGATCAATGAGCAGCGTGTTTCCGCCTCCGGCAGCAGACGTGCGGCTGAGCGTACCGGCTCCCGCCAGAGTGCTCCCGCAAGAAGAAGCGCAGGCTCTTACAACAATCGTCCCTCTCAGAGACCTTCCGACAGAACCCCTGTCGTTGACGACAGAGACTACGAGGAGTATCAGGAATATCAGGAGTATTCCGACGACTATCAGGACGATTACGATAACTAAGGTTTAGTATTTTTTTCAGGAACAGGATTAACGCAGTATGCAGTGGCTTGGTAAATTACCGGAATATTTGAATAATCTGAGCGTTTACAGCAAGAAGATCGGTTTCGGAGACATTCTCGAGATCGTTTTGATCGCTATACTCGTTTATGCTCTTCTGGTATGGATGAAGAACAGCCGTGCCCGTGTGCTCATCAAGGGTCTGGTAGTAATTTTTGTCTTCTGGATGTTTGCATACTTCATGGAGATGCACACTGTCCTCTGGATCGCACAGAACCTGCTGGGCTTTGCGGTGACTGCGGTGATCGTTGTGCTGCAGCCTGAACTCCGAAAGGGTCTTGAGGACCTGGGTACCAAGAATATCATCGCCAGTGTGCTTCCCTTCGGCAACAGCCATGAGGAAGCAGGCGTTTTCAATGAGAAGAGCGTCAATGAGATCGCAAGGGCCTGCCAGGAGATGTCCAGGGCCAAGACCGGTGCCCTTATCGTCATCGAGCAGGACATTCCCCTGCAGGATTATCAGCGCACGGGTATCGATGTGGACGCAGTGATCACCAGCCAGCTGCTGATCAATATTTTTGAACACAATACACCTCTGCACGACGGTGCGGTGCTGATCCGCAAGAACCGTGTGGCATCCGCGACCTGCTACCTTCCCCTGACCGAGAACAATGCGCTCTCCAAGGAACTTGGTACCAGACATCGTGCGGGCGTAGGTATTTCCGAGGTCACCGACTCCCTGACCGTTATCGTCTCCGAGGAGACCGGTGCGATCAGCGCGGCATACAACGGAAGCCTCAGCCGCAACTTAAGCGCGGATGAGCTGAAGTCCATGATGAGCGATGTTCTCATCAGGAAGACCGACGAAGCGAAGAACAAGAGAATATGGAAGGGAAGGAGCAAGACCGGAAAATGAGAGACAAGATCTTGAAAAACTGGGGCTTGAAGCTGCTCTCCCTCGGTGTTGCCCTCCTGCTGTGGTTCGTAGTGGCACAGGCGGACGATCCCATCGACACCGTATATTTCAGCAATATCCCCGTAAAACTTCTTAATACCGAACTCCTTGAGATGGGCAACAAGGTATATGAGGTCTTAGACAACAGCGATGTTGTGCGCGTCTCCGTCAGGGCTCCCAGAACCATGACCGGCCAGATGCGTGCAAGCGACATCATCGCCGAGGCAGATCTGAGCAAACTGACTGAGAATAACACCGTAGAGATCACCTACGACATTCTGAATGTGAATGAGGATGCTGTTACCATCAACGGCAACCGTGACAGTGTGGTCCTGCGCATTGAAGACCGCGTAAGCAGATGGATCCGCGTCAACTACACACTTGTGGGTGAGGTGGCAGAGGATTACATCGTGTCCTCCATCAACCAGGACCAGACCATGATCGAGATCACCGGTCCCAAGTCCGCTGTGGAGCAGGTCGGTTACGCGAATGTAGAATTTGACGTGAGCGGCGCCACCAGAGATATGTCCGCAAACGTTGAGACCCGTCTTTTCGCGGGTGACGGCACTCTGATCGAGAACAGAAGCATCAGCAAGAATGTGGGCTATGTGCGCATGTCCGTCGAGGTGCTGGCAACCAAGGAAGTTCCTGTTCGCTGGAGCGTGACAGGTACTCCCGCAGTAGGCTATCTTGCAACCGGAGAAGTGAAGTACGAGCCTGAGAAGGTACGCATCGCGGGTACTCCCGCAGTGCTGGCAGGCATCCATGATATCGTGATCCCCGAGAGCGAGCTGGATATCACAGGCGCAGACGAGACCGTTGAAGTGATGGTCAATGTGAAGAGCTATCTGCCCGAGAATACCAGACTTGCCGAGAGCGGCTACAGCGGCAAGCTCACTGCTTCCGCGATCATCGAGCCCCGCGTAAGCAAGACTCTTGAGATCCCCGCACAGAACATTTCCGCAGTGAACATTCCCGACGGCTTCGGCGCAGATGTGCTGGGCGATCCCGCAAGCTACCGCCTGGATGTGAGCGGTCTTGCTGCTACCGTGGACAGCCTGCGTCAGAACAGTATCGTGGGTAAGGTGGATATCAGGGCGTGGATGAACGATCAGGGCATGAGAGAATTGAAGCCCGGTATTCACAGCATTCCCGCATCATATATGATCCTTGACGGCATCACAGTCACATACAGTGAGAACATCAATGTGGTCATCACTCAGAACGCCGAATAGGCATCAAAAATACTTGTAGACACGTTTTTATCATGCTATATTTAAGTTGAGCAGCATGCTTAGTTTTGCCGGAAAAACAGGAAGGGAGGACCGGAAATATGGTAAGTCAGAAAGTAACCATCAAGAACCCCACCGGGTTGCATTTAAGACCCGCAGGAATCCTTTGCAAAGAGGCAATGCAGTTTAAGTCACTGATCACATTTTCGTTCCGTGAGAACACCGCCAATGCCAAGAGCGTGTTAAGTGTTCTCGGCGCCTGCATCAAGTGCGGCGATGAAATTGAATTTACCTGTGACGGTGAAGACGAGGAACAGGCACTGGCAGCATTGATCGCTGCAGTGGAAAGCGGACTGGGAGAATAATCAAACTGACAGCTCATCCTTCGGATGGGCTGTTTTTTGGGGAGGATAAAAATGAATTTTAAGAGATATCGCAAGAATCCGGTGGTAGATTACCCCGAGAGACAGTGGCCGAACAAGGAGATCGAGAAGGCACCCATCTGGTGCAGCGTTGACCTCAGAGACGGCAACCAGGCACTGATCGATCCCATGCTGGTAGATGAGAAGATCGAGATGTTCCAGTATCTGATCAAGCTTGGCTTCAAGGAGATCGAGATCGGTTTTCCCGCAGCAAGCCAGATCGAATATGATTTCCTGCGTCAGCTGGTTGAGCGCAAGCTCATCCCCGATGATGTTGTGGTACAGGTACTGACCCAGTGCCGTGAGGAACTGCTGGACCGCACCTTCCGGGCAATCGAAGGCTGTAAGCAGGCAGTTGTTCATATTTACAATTCCACATCCACTCTTCAGAGAGATGTTGTTTTCAACATGGACAGAGACCAGATCACCGAGATCGCTGTCAAGGGTACCATGATGGTAAAAGAGCGCGCGGCGAAGTTTCCCGGCAAGATCATTCTGGAGTACTCTCCCGAGAGCTTTACCGGCACCGAGCTTGACTACGCACTTGAGGTGTGCAACGCAGTGTCCAAAACCTGGGGCCCCACACCCGAGAACCCCATGATCATCAACCTGCCCTCCACCGTTGAGATGAACACTCCCAATGTGTACGCAGACCAGATCGAGTGGATGATCTCTCACCTTGATAACCGCGAGAGCATCATCGTCAGCGTACATCCTCACAACGACAGAGGTACCGGCGTTGCAAGTGCCGAGCTGGCACTGCTGGCAGGCGCTGACCGCGTTGAGGGAACCCTCTTCGGCAACGGTGAGCGTACCGGTAATGTAGATATCATCAACATCGCATACAATATGTTTTCACAGGGTATCGATCCCGGTCTTGCACTGGACCGCGTGAACGATATCATCGAGATCTATGAGCGCTGCTGCAAGATGCCCATCCATCCCAGACATCCTTATGCCGGCAAGCTGGTATTCACCGCTTTCTCCGGTTCTCATCAGGATGCGATCAACAAGGGCGTCAAGGCAATGAAGGAGCGAGGCAGCGAGATCTGGCAGGTTCCCTATCTGCCCATCGATCCCGCAGACATCGGAAGAGAGTACGAGCCCATCGTCCGTATCAACTCCCAGTCCGGCAAGGGCGGAGTTGCCTTCATCATGGACACCTACTACGGCTTCAAGCTTCCCAAGGCAATGCACCGCGAGTTTGCCAACGTTATCCAGAAGATCTCCGAGAAGCAGGGTGAGGTTTCTCCCGATCAGATCATGGAGAGCTTCCGCACAGAGTACATCGACCGCAAGGAGCCCATTCACTTCCGCAAGATCCGCGTAGAGGAATCCGAGAACACAGTCAAGACCTCCTTCGACACCAAGGTCACCGTTGTTTACACCGACCACGGCGAGGAGAAGACCTTCCAGGCAGTGGGCAACGGCCCTATCGATGCTGTACAGCGCGGCTTACAGCAGGAGCTTGGCATTATGATCAAGGTCCTGGATTACGAGGAGCATGCACTGCAGAGCGGTTCCAACTCTCAGGCGGCTGCATACATCCATTTGCTGGATTCCGAGACCGGCGATGTTACCTACGGTGTAGGTATCAGCTCCAACATCACCAGAGCTTCCATCAGAGCGATCTTCTCCGCGATCAACAGACTGGGCCTGGCAGACAAATAAGAGCCGATCAACAGAAAATCAGCCCTTTACAAAAAACGGGCATAAAGAAAGGACGAATCGAAAGATTCGTCCTTTTAATTTTGCGGATATTGAATTCGAATGCTGCGAGCCGCAGATCAAATTTCGAATGATGCGGATCGTACTTGGTTTCGACTCTTGCCTGCAATCAGTGGAACGCGAAGTTGTTGATGTCATCCACCACGCAGATCATGGTCTTGCCGACGTTCAGCTCGACTTCATTACCGTTATCGTCGTAGAAGCGGGTGGCACCGTAGTCGGTCTCCTTGGTCCAGGTCACGTGAATGCCCTTGCCGTTTGTGAAGAACCAGCCCTCCTGGTGGGAATCGTGGCACTGCATTGCCAGATAGCCTTCGCCGAGATCCTCCTCTTTGACCTGCTGAACCAGGACGTTCTTGAAGGTCAGCTGCGCGCCGGAGGCATCATAGTGAGGACCGTCGGTTGCGCCGGAAAGATACTGGGAACGGGCGTAGAGGCCTGTTTTGTCATTGTACTCGAAATAGCATCTGGTCAGAGGATAGCAGCCCGACATGTCAATGTAGGTCGCTCCCTTGGCATCGGGATACTTGCTCAGGGTATTGGGTGCTGCGGGATCGGCAAAGCGGAAATGCTCGCTGTCCGCAAGACCGCGGTATGCTGTGTCGTAGCCCTTGCGCTCGATGCTGCGCTTAAGCATGTCGCCTGTGGTGTAGGCGTTGTGGGGATCGGGACGATCCAAAGATCGGAAGAACGCATCGCCGTCGGCGCCGCCCATGGAACCGTCAATGTTCTGGGTGGTCTCCTCGGCTACCAGGTCGTTGATGAAAAAAGGACCGCCGAAGTGAACCAGAATGGAGTCCCATTCGAAGGACCAGTATGCAAAATAGGTCCTCAGGCTTCGGACGTTGCCTATTTTATCAAGATTCTGCCAGTCCTCGAAGATCGCCATCATGCGGGTCATGAGACCTTCTACATTGGCCTCGTACAGCACGGAGGCCTTGGACAGGTTATAGTGTGGAACGGCTGCTCTCTCGTTGGGGATGATCACGGCGATGGGTCTCACGGCGGCCGCCTCCTCGCTGATCCAGTCGCCTGTCAGCTTGCTGCGTACCATGCCGGGATAGGGAGACTCTGCGCTGTCATCCGATGTGCCCTGCGCATCTTCGGTCACCTCGTGGGGGGAACCGCTTGGATCCGCTGTGGGGTCGGGGAGAGATGCGCCTCTGCTGCAGCCGCACAGAAGAAAAGCGGCGCCAAACAGGGCGAGCAGCCCGGGTATATATTTTCTCATAGGGGAAGATCCTCTCCGTTGATTTGTATGGTCATACATCTCCACTATAACCTAAAGCAGGGCAAAAGTCCACAGGAAAGTACTTTTGCTTGCGCAACAGGTGGGATGATAGTATACTTGATTTGATAACTATGACGAGCCTGATCGGAGGACGCTATGAGTTTGTTGAGTGTGATCGTTCCCTGCTACAATGAGGAGGAGAGTGTAGCTCTTTTTTATGAGGAACTCATGAAAAACAGGGAATATTTTGATAAGAACAGTGTTGAACTTGAGGTGCTTTTTATCGACGACGGTTCGAGGGACGGCACCGCAGCCGAGGTGAGACGCCTGCACGAGGCGGATGAGAGAGTGCATCTGATCTCTTTTTCCCGCAATTTCGGCAAGGAGTCCGCAATGTACGCAGGACTTGAGAAGAGCAAGGGCGACTACGTGGTGATCATGGACGTGGATCTGCAGGATCCTCCGTCTCTGCTTCCTAAGATGCTCGAGGGCATCAAAGAGGGCTATGATTCCGTTGCCACCAGAAGAGTGACAAGAAAGGGCGAGCCCCCCATCCGCAGTCTGTTTGCCCGCATGTTCTACCGCCTGATGAAGAAGATCTCCAAGACCGAGATCATGGACGGCGCAAGAGATTACCGCCTGATGACCAGACAGATGGTGGACGCCATCGTGTCCATGCAGGAGTACAACCGCTTCACCAAGGGCATCTTCGGCTGGGTCGGTTTCAACACCAAGTGGCTGGAGTACGAGAACGTGGAGCGCGCCAAGGGCGAGACCAAGTGGAACTTCTGGAAGCTTCTGGTCTATTCCTTCGACGGCATCACCGCCTTTTCCACCATGCCTCTGATGCTTGCCAGTATGATGGGAGTGTTCTTCTGTATCCTGGCGTTTATCATGATCGTCTTTATCATCGTCCGCAAGCTGATCTTCGGCGATCCCGTATCCGGCTGGCCCTCTCTGGTCTGCATCATTCTGATGGTCAGCGGCGTGCAGTTTTTCTGCATGGGCATCATCGGCCAGTATCTTGCCAAGACCTACATGGAGGTCAAGAGAAGACCCATCTACCTTGTAAAAGAAGAAATCTAAGATATTAAGGAGTCGCTTAGGCGGCTCCTTTTTCATTTGCTGCTAAAGTTGAAATACTTGTGTTTTTGTGATAAAATTCGTATTAGGAGTACTGTGTAAAATAGTCGGAGTGTGTCTACACATCTTCGATGGAACGGAGAATCTATGATCTGGTTATTATGCCTTGTCACTCTGCCCGTCCTCTGGATGCTCGGCAGGGGCTTGTGGCTCTTAATGGAGCCGAAGGCGCCCGATAAACTGAATACTTTCCCCGACAGCATCATGACCGGTCTGATCTTTGTCATCGGTCTTACGGAAGTTGTGCACCTCTTTATGGTGCTTATGCATGCATCCCTGACAAACGGCGCCATGCTGTTTCTCATCGGCATCGCAGCAGGACTGCTTCTGTCCTTCCTGATCCTTGTGATCGGCAGGAAGAATTTAAGACGCCCCTCATTGAAGTTCCCGAAGCTCGGCGCGGCTTCCTGGGTCGTTCTTGTTGTGTTTGTACTTCTGGTCCTTGGCCAGGCGGCCTTTGTTCTGTTTAGCGGCAGAGTCTACTGGGACAGGGATCTTACGGTGGAGACCGTAAATACCTTTTTGCAGGATAACGGTGCGCATATGACCGATCCCCTCACAGGCGCTGCCTATGAGCTGGGCATGCCCATGCGCGTGAAGATCCTCTGCCTGCCCACCCTGTACGCGGTGCTTGGCAGTCTGTGTCATCTGTCCGCGGTGCAGGTGGTCCTCACCTTCGCACCCCTTATGGTGATCTTTGCAAGTTACTGTGCTTTTGCGGCACTTGGAAGGACTCTGTTTGAGGACTCCTTCTTAAAGCGCATCGGTTTTCTCGCCTGCTGCGCATTTCTTCTGTGGATGGGAAGCTACCTCTACGGCATGGAGGGCTTCGGCTTGCTCTACTGCGGCTGGCGCGGCACTTCGATCCGTGCGCTGGTGCTGTTTCCCTATGCGCTTTCCCTGATCCTTCGGAAAAAATGGCTGCCCCTGTTCCTCTGCTTCCTTGCGGAGGCCTGCATCGTGTGGACCCTCTACGGCATGGGACTGTGCTTCCTTGCATCCGTCGGCATGGCAGTGACCTTCGTCATCGTCGGATATCTGAACGTTAACGAGGGAACCCCCGAAAATGGCAGAAATGCCGGAAAGGGGGCTAAGTAATGTTTGAGATGATGCGAAATGCCTGGATGGGCTGGACTGAATATACGGCGGCCGGCAAACTGGTGTGCCTTCTTTTTGCGGCGGTGCTTCTGCTGTGGCTGAAGCCCGGCAAGACCACCCACAAGACCCTTGCGATCTATGCGGGAATCACCTCCGTGCTCTGTGTTTTCCCTGTAACAGCAAGTCTTCTGATGCTGTACCAGACCAAATTTTATGACTATATCTGGGTGTGGAACCTGGTGCCCGTCACAGCCCTGATCGCGCTGGCGGCTGTGAGCCTGTTCTCCGTATCCACCAGGGAGGAGGGCACGAAGGGCGCATGGAAAAAGCCTGTGCTTGCGGTACTGCTCTTTGCGGCGGTGGTGATGCTTGCGGGCAGATTCCCCGTGTCAAACGAGAAGGTGAACGACATCCATGAAGAATATGAACTCGCTGAGCGGATCCTGCAGGACGTGCCGAAGGATGGTTCGATGAAGCTGTGGGCTCCCGCCGAGATCGTGACCTGCGCGAGAATGCTTCCCGGCGACATCCGCCTGCTCTACGGCAGAGATATGTGGGATAAGTCTCTGGATGCATATTCCTACGATGTCTACGACGAAGAGGTGGAGAAGTGCTATCGCTGGATGGAGAATGTGGCTGAGACCGGCAACCTGAACGCAGTGTCCGCCGATCACATCCTGTCCGGTTTTGTCTGCGTCGAGGAGGCCCTTGGTCGCGGCGTCAACATAATCGTGCTGCCGGATACGTTAAAGCCGGCGACCCTGAAGCAGTTAGAGAGCCTTCTTGGCCCCAACTACGACGAGACAGAAGGATATTACCGATGGAATCTATTGGAACAGTAAGTATCATTGTACCGGTGTACAATGTTGAAAAATATATCGCCGACACCATCGACAGCGTGAGAAGCCAGACCTACACGGACTGGGAGCTTCTCCTGGTGGAGGACGGCAGCAGGGACGAATCGCCCCGCATCATCGATGAGATCATGAAAAAAACAGGGGATGAGCGCATCAAGCTCTTTTTCCTGCCGGAGAACATCGGTGCCGCAGCCGCAAGAAATTACGGTCTTGCGCAGGCGACGGGCAGATACATCTCTTACCTTGACAGCGACGATCTGTGGGACGCCGACAAGCTGGAGGCAGAGCTTGCCTACATGCAGGCGAAGGACGCAGCCTTTGTTTTCTCGGGCTATGAATTCGCAGCCGAGGACGGCAGCAGGACCGGCAAGATCGTGAGAGTCCCCGAGAGCATCGATTACAAACACGCCCTGAAGAATACGACGATCTTCACCTCCACGGTCATTTTTGACACGGAGAAGATCGATAAAAATATGCTGGATATGCCCCTCGTCAAGAGCGAGGACACCGCACTGTGGTGGAAGGTCTTGAGAAACGGCTATCTTGCCTACGGTCTTGACCGGAATCTGGTGCGTTACCGCAGAGCCGGCAAGTCTCTCTCCTCCAACAAGGCGGAGGCGGTCAGACGCATCTGGAATCTCTACCGCAACACGGAGGGAATGGGTGTTATCACAAGCGCATGGCACATGCTCTTCTGGGCATACGGTGCCGTCATGAGAAGAATCTAAACCGTCGGAAGGCGGCAGGAGGTCAATTAAGTGGCTAATAACAATGTATACGAAACCAAACTGCAGAGAATGGAGTCTCTGCAGCGACTGATCAATCTGATCCTCTCAGCGATCTGTCTGATCCTGGAGGTAGGTATTTTTACTTTTCACTGGCTGAATCACTTTCAGTACAGTCTGGTAGAGCCCCTGAGAAATTTCTTCTTCAAGGGACATGTTCTGGAGGTCGCGATCTACGCAGTGATCCTGTTATTGCTCTCCAACATGTACGGCGGTATGAGACTGGGATACTTGCGCAACTCGGAGATCATCTTCTCTCAGGTGTTTGCGACGATCATGGCGGATATTTTTATCTACGGTGAGCTGTCCCTCATGGCATTCCAGCTGTTTGTGCCCAATGTCTTTTTTGCCATGCTGGCCGAGCAGATCCTGGTAGTCATCCTCTACACAAGCCTTGCCAACAAGATCTTCCGCACCATTTTCCCGCCCCGCAAGATCTTGGTCCTCTACGGTGACAGACCCATCGAGGGCCTGCGCGCCAAGTTCGAGACCAGAGCGGACAAGTACCGTCTGGTGAGCGAACTGAAGGTGTCCGAGGACAAGGAGGCTGTCTGTGAGGAGATCATGGCAAAATACAACCGCGGCGAGATCAACGCAGTACTGTTTTGCGACATTCCTTCCGCGGACCGCAACTTCTACCTGAAGTTCTGCTACTCCAAGTCCATCCGCGTTTACCTGATGCCCAAGATCACCGACGTGATCCTCGCCGGTTCGGAGATGCTGCATGTATTTGACAGCCCTCTGCTCCTGACCCGCGAATACAACCTCACCATGGAACAGCGCGTGATCAAGCGCACCATCGACATCGTGTGTGCAGCGATCCTTTTAGTGATCGCATCCCCCATCATGCTTGTGACTGCCATCGCCATCAAGGCTTACGATCACGGCCCCGTGCTCTACAAGCAGGTGCGCTGTACCGTACACCAGCGTGAGTTCTACATCATGAAGTTCCGCAGCATGCGCACCGACGCCGAGAAGGACGGTGTTGCAAGACTGGCTCAGAAGAACGACAGCCGCATTACCCCCATCGGCCGCGTGATCCGCAAGTGCCGTATCGACGAGCTGCCCCAGCTGATCAATATCTTAAAGGGTGACATGTCCTTTATCGGACCCAGACCCGAGCGCCCCGAGATCATCGCCCAGTACCTTGAGGTAATGCCTGAGTTCGCATACCGCATGAAGGTGAAGGCAGGCCTTGCAGGCTACGCCCAGGTGTACGGCAAGTACAACACCTCACCCTACGATAAGCTGAAGCTGGACCTGACCTACATTGAGCACTACAGCGTATGGCTGGATCTGAAGCTGATGTTGCTGACCCTGAAGATCCTCTTCTGGCCCGACAGCACCGAGGGTGTTGAGAGCGAGCAGATCACCGCACTGAAGCAGGAGCTGCAGCGCGAGGACGGAAGCAGCGACGCTGACAAGAACTGATCTTAAATTTTTGACCGAAGTCGGTAAAACCGCACTTCGGAACCGATTCCTGTACCGAAAGACCCGGAGGTAGACTATGTGGAAGGGAAGCTACGGCAAAGAGCCCTTTGACCTGAGACTGACAGTGCTGCGCCTGCTTGAAAAAAGCGGCCTTATCCTGTTATTGACATTAGCGGGAACCGTGCTGTTCGGCGGCGGTTATTACCTGAAAAATATAACCTTTGGCCCGGCGGAGAGCTACAGAAGCGTCTCCACCTACAAGGTGGATTACGCCGATCCCGAGTGGGGCAAATACGGCACCTACATCAACGAGACCACCTGGAATACCTGGGTGCATACCGATGAGTTTATTGAGGCTGTAAAGGAACACCTTGATTCAGAGATCCCCGATGAGGAGATCCGCGGCATGATCACTGCCAAGCTGGCAAGCGACCTTCGCGTGCCCTCCACTTATGTGACCGCGGCAGACCCTGCTGTTTCCGAAATCGTTGCAGAGGCTGTGGAGCAGGCCATGACAGAGGAGTTCCCCGAGGCCAATGCCTCCGATATCACAGCCATCCGCGTCATTGATTCCGCGGCGCCCGAAGTCGTACGCCCCGACGTGAGACCTCTTCGTGCCGTGATCCTGGCAGCGGTATTAAGCTTATTGTTCGTGCTTACATTTTTCCTGCTCGCAGAGCTTGGAAACGACAGCATTCTGCTTCCCGCTTCCCTTAAGAGACGCTACGGCCTGCCTGTTGCGGGAAGTCTGCATGACGGCGCGCTGGCAGCCAATTTAAGTCACCTGCTTGAGGGAAAAGAGCAGATCATGGTAGTCACGACCGATGAGGCAGATCCTCTGGAGCTGATCGGGATCCTGAAGGAGAAGCTTGCAGATGAGGAGAAGACCTTCGTGGCAGCTCCCTCACCCTTACTGGTTCCCGAGACCGGCAAGACCTTACGAAAGGCAGACGCTATTCTGCTTGCGGTTTCCGCAGGCAGTCATGCCGGCAGACAGCTTGAGTACCTGCTTGAGTATCTGGAGACCCAGGACTGCAAGGTCGATGCAGCAGTCCTCACAGACGAGGACAGATGGCTGCTTAAGAACTACTATCGTTTCAGCACAGAGCAGATCTGAGGACGGAGATGACCTATGACTTTACAGATGCTTGTGGCAGCAGTCAATGCGGACTGCGCTGAACTTGCAGCGAAAATGCACATCGCCGCGGATGCTATCGTGGTGAATCAGTGCGATCGTTATGAACACACAGAATTTGAATATAACGGCAGCAGGATCGAAGTTTTCTGTATGGCGGAGCGCGGCGTTGGCCTGAGCCGAAACACCTCGCTGCTTCGCGCGACAGGGGACATCGTTCTTTTTGTCGATGAAGATATCGTCTACGACGAGGGATATGTACAGAAGATCCTTGCGGCCTTCGAGCAGAACCCCGATGCGGACGTCATTGCCTTCAATGTGCGCGTGGATGAACGCCGCCGCACTTATTACAATACGCAGAAGAAGCGCATCCGTTTCTACAATTACGGACGCTATCCGGCCTACGCCGTGGCAGCCAGAAGAGAGTGCCTGCATAAGAGGGGCATCACCTTCTCCCTGCTCTTTGGCGGCGGTGCCAAATACAGCGCAGGTGAGGACAGCCTGTTCCTTCACGACTGCCTGAAAAAAGGTCTGCATCTCTACGCAGACACTGCTGAGATCGGTGAGGAGGTCTACAGAGAGTCCACCTGGTTCAAGGGCTTCACGGACAAGTTTTTCATCGACAGAGGCGTTTTGTACCACTATCTGTACGGTCCCTTTGCCCTGCTGTGGACCGCAAGATTCCTGCTCGCAAAGAGGGGAACCTTTGGAAGCGATGTAAGCCTCTCGAAGGCTTATAAACTGATGAAGCAGGGTATTGCTATCGCAAAGAACCGCAGAGAACTGTAGGAAGCGAGAGGAAGCAGCATGGAAAGCAGTGCACTGGTCTATATCGTTCTGGCTGTTGTGACAGTCGGACTGGCCCTTGCAATTGAAAACAGAGACTATGTGCCGGCACGCCTGCAAAAAGGCTATGCTGCGGGAGAATTTGCGCCCTTTACCAGGCAGCAGGCCCGCAACACCGTGGCTGAGACTGCCATCTATTTGCTGCTTGCCGGAGTCAGCGCCTGCCGTATCGCCGTGGGCAACGACTACTGGGTGTACCGCGACAATTTCAAGCTCATCGCCCAGAGCAGACTGGTAAGCTCCGAGCTTGGCTTCAACCTGATCGTTAAGGGCATTCAGGACCTCTTCGGCTATGACCGGTATCTGCCTGTGTTCGGTTTCTTTTCTCTGGTCACCGTGTTCTTCTTCGTGAAGGCGCTGCACGATCAGAGTGAGCACTATGCATTCTCTTTATTTTTGCTGCTGACGGGAGGCTTCTACTTCAACAGCCTGAATTCCGTCCGCTATTATCTGGTGCTTGCCATCGCCCTCTACGCGGTAAAATATGTATTCCGCGGCGAAGTGGGCAAGTTTCTTCTGTGGATCGCGGTGGGAGCATTTTTCCACAAGACGATCCTCTTCGTCATTCCGGTGTACCTGATCGCCTGGCTCCTTGCGGGCGTGCGCATCAGAAAGGGCTTTGTGATCCTGGGAGGTCTCTTTACGGCAAGCCTTGTGATCTTTAAGGATTTCTACCGCGAGGTCATCTTCGCGATCTACCCTTATTACCGGAACTCTGATTTTGACAACGGCAGGATCTCCTACGCCAACATTGCAAAATGTGCCGCAGTGCTGATCCTTTGTATCATCTGTTACCGCAAGAGCCTGACAGGCGACCGCAGGATGCGCTTCTACGCGCTTCTGAACTTAGGCGGCCTGGTGGTCTACTGCTGCGGTGCCTTTATTCCCGAAGTGAGCCGCGTGGGCTTTTACCTGATCGCTCCCCAGATCTTCCTGATTCCGAGACTTGTGGGCGAGATGGAGAACAAGCTCCTCCGGAGGCTTGCCTATGTGGGCGTTATCGGTGCGTTCAGCGCGTATTTTGTACTGCTGCTTCGCGGCATGTACGCGGTGGATGTGCGGCTTCTGCCCTACCTTAACTGGATCTTTAACTAGAGGTTTTGTATGAAATTATTGTGGGTCTGTAATCTGATGCCGCCTGTGATCGCAGGGGCCCTTGGCAGGGAGGCGGGCAACCGTGAAGGTTGGCTGGACGGCCTGTGCCATGCCCTGATCGACAGCGAGGCAAATATCGAACTGCATATCGCCTTCCCGGACGCAGAGCAGCTCTTCGAAACGAAGGTCACGGTGGGCGGGAAGACCCTCTTCGCCTACAGCTTTCCCGAGGACCTCGCCCATCCGGAGAAGTACGATCCTGCCCTTGAGGAGAACCTGCTTACTATCCTTACGGCAGCAGATCCCGATGTGATCCACTGCTTTGGCACGGAGTTCCCCCATACCCTTGCGCTTTTGAAGGCATGTCCTCACCCCGAGCGCGTGCTGGTGGGCCTGCAGGGCATCTGCAGCGTGATCGCAGACTCCTACATGGCCGATCTTCCCGCGAAGGTGTGCAATTCCCGCACCTTCCGCGATATTTTGAAAAAAGACAGCCTGAAGGAGCAGCAGGCGAAGTTTGTCTGCAGAGGTGCCCACGAGACCGAGGCATTAAAGCGTGCTCATCACGTTACGGGACGCACCGATTTTGACCGTGAAGCTGCTCTTCGATGCAATCCCGATGTAAATTACTATCCTGCCAACGAGACCCTGAGAAAGCCCTTCTACGAGGGCGAGTGGGACGAGACGAAGGCCGTTCCCCACAGGATCTTCGTGAGCCAGGGAGATTATCCCTTAAAGGGACTTCACTATATGATCATTGCTGCTGCGTACCTGCGCGCGAATTATCCCGATGTGAGCGTGGTGGTTGCGGGCAACAGCATTGTAAGGTTCGAGACACTCAAGGAGAAGCTTAAGATCTCAGCCTACGGCAAGTATCTTCGCAAGCTGATGCGCGATTACGGCATGCAGGATAAGGTGACCTTCCTCGGCCGTCTGAACGCGGAGCAGATGAAGGAGACCTATCTTTCAAGCAGCCTGTTCGTGTGCTGCTCCGCCAATGAGAACTCCCCCAATTCCCTGGGTGAGGCCATGCTTCTCGGCGTGCCCTGTGTGGCTGCCGATGTGGGCGGTATCCCTACGATCTTTCAGGGCGATGTTGACGGTCCTGTTTACAAGGGCTTCCGCGCAGACGAGCACAGAGAGGATCCCACATTCGTGGCCAATCGTCTTGCGGCTGCCATCAATACACTGTGGCATGAGCCTGATAAGCAGGCTGTTTACACACAAAATGCAAGAAATCATGCAAAAGAGCTCCATGACCCCGCAGCGAACATCCGCAAAATGGTGGAGATCTATGCAAAAATCGCAGATTCCTGCGAATAGGAGTAACAAAAGCCTATGAAGCTTTGTTTTGTTTCCAACTATATCAATCATCATCAGATTCCCTTCTGCAACGCGATGGCAGAGGCTCTCGGGGAGAATTTTACCTTCATCCAGACCATCCCCATGGAGGCAGAGCGCGTGCAGATGGGCTGGCAGGAGAATGACCGCCCCACGTATGTGAAATGTTATTACGAGGAAGAGTCTGCCTGCAGAGAGCTGATCGCGGAGTGCGACATCGTGCTCTTCGGCGGCTGCGATGATGAGAGCTATATCGAGGAGAGACTGCGCGCCGGCAGGATCGTTGTGCGCGTAAACGAGCGACTGTACAAGGAAGGCCAATGGAAGGCGATCTCTCCCAGAGGCCTTGTGAAAAAATACAAGGACCACACCCGGTATCGCAGCAAACGGGTGTATTTTTTGTGCGCGGGCGCTTATGTGGCAAGCGACATGCACATAATCAGGGCGTATCCCGGCAAGATGTTCCGCTGGGGATATTTTCCGCCCACAAAGAAATACGACATTCAGGCACTGCTTGAGGGTAAGGGCGCAGGCGACGAACACATCCCGGAGCTTCTCTTTGCCGGAAGGTTCATCGACTGGAAGCATCCCGAGCTTCCCCTGCAGTGTGCAAAATACTTAAAAGAAAAAGGTCTTGCCTTCCACCTGACCATGATCGGTGACGGCGAGCTGATGCCGGAAATGAAGCGCCTTCGAGAAGCATACGGACTTACCGAGAACGTGGATATGCCCGGCTTCCGGGGTCCCGACACCGTGCGAAGCTGCATGGAGAAGGCTGACATTTATTTCCTGACCTCGGACAGAGGCGAGGGCTGGGGCGCTGTGGCCAACGAGGCCATGAACAGCGGCTGTGCCCTGCTGGCCGATCATCTGACCGGCGCGGCACCCTTCCTGATCGAGCATGGGAAGAACGGTCTGGTGTATCCGGACGATCGCCCCGAAGAGCTTTTTGCTCTGGCGGAGCGCCTGGTAAAAGACCGCGATGCATGCCGCAAAATGGGTCTTGCAGCCTATGAGACCATAACCGGCATATGGAATGCCGAGGAGGCGGCGAAGCGCCTGCTCACTCTTTGTGAGAAGCTGCTTACCGCAGATCCTCTTGACAGAGACGACAAGCTTACAACGTACACATCCGGCCCCTGTTCCCCCGCTCCCGTGATCGGGGAGAAGCAGATGTACCGGAGGATGACGAAGGGAGAAGCATGGAAAACAAACCGTTAATCAGTGTTATCGTTCCGGTTTACAATATTTTGGATCTTTTGCCCCGCTGCGTGCACTCCATCACAGCTCAGACCTTCCGTGATATAGAGGTCATTCTGGTGGATGACGGCTCCACCGACGGAACCGGCGCGCTCTGCGACGAGCTGGCAAAAGAGGACGTGCGCATCCGCGTGTTCCACAAGGAGAACGGAGGCTCCTCCTCCGCGAGAAACCTCGCTATCGCAAACGCGAAGGGTGAGTATTTCGGCTTTGTGGACAGCGACGACTATATCGAGCCCGACATGTACGAGCGCCTCTATGAGGGACTGCGCACCTACAATGTTCAGATAGCCCAGATCGGCCGTAATGAGATCGATGCCAGGGGCAATCTGCTTCCCGATATCTGCATTCCGCCCACAGAGCCTGAGTGCATCTCCTCCAGAGATTTTATGCGGGAGCTTCTGATGCACCGCGGCGACTGCTCCTACTGCACCAAGCTGGTCCACAGGAGTCTTTTTGCGGAGAATGTTTTCCCCGAGGGCGTGCTGAACGAGGACTTCCACCTGCTGATCCGCATGCTGTCTCTGACCGACCGTGTGCTCAGTCTGCCCGGCTATGCCTACCATGTTTTTTACCGCATCGGAAGCAACTCCAGAAAGGCTACCCGCAACGAGTTCTCCAGAGTCTACGGAGACTGCGTGAACAACGCGGACCTGGCCACCGAGGTGGTGAAGCATTCCTTCCCCGGCCTTGAGGAGGAAGCACTTCGCTTCAATGTGTTCCAGAGACTGGAATATCTGCTGCACATTCCGATCGGCCTTATGAATTCCGGGAATGAAATGTACCGCGAGATCGTGCGCTACATGCGCGTTAATTGGATCGCAGGTCTTCAGAACACCTGCCTGACCCGCAAAAACAAGATCTACCACACTCTTTTTGCGCTGGCTCCCGCCACGCTGCGCAGGGTGCATAAGCTGATCCGCGGCAAAAAGATCGAGAACCCCTAAGATTATTTTTCGTCTGATAAGATAGATGCCCCTTTCGGGGCGCGGAGGCGACTATGAGAAAAAACAACCGAATATGGGTCTTCATACTCTTAGCGTGTCTTCTGCTGCAGCTTGTCGGAACAAGTGCCATGGCGGCGCAAGATGCCGCTGACATTTCTGCGGACGATGTGACGCAGGAAGACTTAAGAGTGATAGGGGAACCCCTGACACCCATAGATCTGACCAAATTACAGAGAGATGAGGCAGCCGATCTTGCGCTTGACACACTCCTTTCCGAGCGCGAGATCATGGCTGTGGTCTATCTGTGCGATACCATGCCCTTGAGGCAGCAGGCTACCTGTGATGCGGATAGCATTGCAGAGATTCCCTGCGGACAGACAGTTTTCCTGACAGAGGCCTTCCCCGGTGAGGACGGCGAGCTTTGGACCCGCGCACAGTGTTTCCTCGGAGATACTGTCCTGGAAGGATATCTCCCCAGAGCCAATCTTGCCTTGAGCGATGAGCGTTTTCTTGCCTGGGAGCAGGAGTACTATGACGCGGCAGAGGGCCTTTTTGCCAAGTATCTTGCACCCCTTTCCGGAATCCCTGCGGATATCGCGCAGTTCCCCGAGAGCTATCAGAGCTCCCTTATGAACCTGAAGAATTCCCATCCCGCATGGGTCTTCGTTCCCATGAAGACAGGGCTTGACTGGAATACCGTCATCAAAAACGAGCTTTCCGGCGGCAGGAGCCTGATCGGCAAGTCTGCGGCCAATTATGTGAAGGACGGTGCCTACGACGACGGCAACTGGTTCTACGCCTCCAAGGAGGTATTAGAGCAGTACATGGATCCCCGCAACAGCCTGGGTGAGCAGACTGTTTTTCAGTTTGAGCAGCTGACCTACAATGAGTCCTACCACACCGAGCAGGCAGTAGCCAACTTCTTAAACGGCACCTTTATGAACAGCAGCAAAAATGCCCCCGGCACCGCTATGACCTACGCCCACATCTTCTGGGCCATCGGCGCAGAGGAGGGCAGACGCGTCAGCCCCTTCCATCTGGCGGCCCGTGTCCTGCAGGAGCAGGGCAAGGGTGAATCCGCGCTGATCTCCGGCACCTATCCCGGCTACGAGGGCTACTACAATTATTTTAACGTGGGCGCGACAGGCACCACTCAGAAGGCCATTATCGAGAACGGTCTGGCTTACGCCAAGAAGCAGAATCCCCCCTGGAACAATGCTTATTTTTCCATTCTCGGCGGCGCGGATGTGATCTCCGCCAACTACATCAAGAGAGGACAGGACACTCTGTACCTCCAGAAATTCAATGTAAATCCCAACGGCTATTACGGCCTTTACTCACATCAGTACATGCAGAATATCGCGGCACCTACCTCCGAGAGCAGGACCATCGCCTCTCTCTACGGCAGCGTCGGCGCGCTGAACAGCCCCTTCGTGTTCAAGATTCCCGTGTACGAAAACATGCCCGAAAAGGCATGCCCCGTGCCCACAGGCTCCACCAAGATCTACCTGGAGATCCCGGAGGGCTTCCCTGCAGACAAGGTCTGCGTGGACGGTGTTTTTTATCCTGTGGAAAAATTCAACGGCCGCACCTATGTGCGCGCTGCTGATTTTAATGCAAAGACTGCAGTGCTCTACCGTGTGGACGAGAGCGATGTGCCCAGAGATATGTTCGTGTACCTGCTGGAGTTCAAGGACGGTCTGTATTCCGCTTCGGAGTCTGTGGACTTCCGCAACGCGCTGACCTACCACGGCTTCTCCGTGCGCATCACGGGCAACAGCGGCATCCGCTTTAAGACAGGCATCAGCGCCGACTTGCGAAAGCGCCTGCTTGACGAGGGCGTGAACGGCTATCGCGTGAAGGAGTACGGCACCCTGATCATGAACACTTCCAACATGGCACAGTACCCCATGGTGAAGGGCGGTCAGAAGGTGGTTTGCGGCGTCTCCTACGGCATGGACGGCACGGAATTCGTGGACAGGATCTACGAGACCGTGGACGGCAGAGACCGCTTCACAGGCGTGCTGATCAACATTCCCGCCAACCGCTACAAGGCGAGTCTGGCCTTCAGAGGATACCTTGAGCTTGAGAAAAACGGGCAGAGCATCGTGCTCTACGGTCCCATTAAGACCAACAGTATTTACGACCTTTCCGTGCGCCTGATCAGGCAGGGCAGCTATGCAGAGGGCTCCTCCGCAGACCTGTTCCTCCGCAAGATCATCAGCGACGCTGATGCCCTTGAGACCGACGGAAACTAAAGGATTCAGAAAATCTATGAGAAAGATAACTACTTTTTGGAAACAATCGAACATGGCAAAAAAGCATGCCGGCAGGGCAGCGGTCCTGGCACTTACCGTGGCAGCAATGCTCTCTCTGGCGGGCTGCGGCGTAGAAGACCTTGGTCTTGACAAACTGTTTGGCCGGCGTCCGAGCTCCCATACAGAGGAGGCTGGCAGACAGCTGAAGGAGCTTGCCGATAAGTATGCACAGGGTGCTTTTACACAGGAGGATTATCACACCTTTGCGGATGCGCTGGGAGAGGCAGGAGAGGCCCGCAGACAGCGCGAGATCCTGGAGGAGTGCGCTTCCCTGTACGATGACGCGCAGGCCTTCGAAGCCCTGCAGCAGGTCTATGTAAACGTGGAGGAGGAAGGCGCAGCACTTCTTGAGGAAGCCCGTCTGATGCTTCAGAACATCGAGCTTGCCGATTACCTGGACGACGCTGTGCAGATGATCGTAAGCGACCGTTTTCACAGACTGTTTGCACCTAAATCGGGCGAGGGCGTGTACAATCACTTCCTGGTAAACGGCGATGACAGGCTTGTGATCACCGCAGGCTATGACGCTTACGGCCGCGAGACCACAGGCGTTCAGTACTTAAATGCCGACGGAAAAATGCTGACAGAGCTGACCGAGAATGACGGCACGCTGGGTTATTTTACCTGTCCCGTGGAGGACGGAAAGCGTCAGGGTGCTTTTGAGAGTTGGACCATCGATGGCAGCAGCGGCACGCTTCTGCACCAGGAGGGTACCCTCGATCGTGATATTTATGCAGGCGACCTGAATGCGGTTGTGGCAGAGGCTGAGCCCGGTGACCTGTTCTCCTTATGGAGCATGCGTGCCAACTTCAAGGGTGAGACTTATCTTGGCAAGTTCGACGCCTCCGGTCTGCCCATGACTATCGACACTTTGGCTTCCGGCGAGGGCAGATGCTACGCTGTCAACGCAGCGCGCGACAAGGCACTCTACCTGCCCGAGGCTTCCTTCGAGAACGGACTTCGCCCCGACAGCTTCGGCTTCCGCGCATGTCCTGCATTCAATGCATATCAGGCAAAAAATAATAAGTCCGACGACGCACCCGTGATCCGTGTAAACGGCGGCATCCTGCAGTATCTTGGCAAGGATGGCTGGGTGGATCTCGGCACTGTTGACGAATACACCGCAAAGGATCCCTACGGCGCATCCTATGTGAAAAAATTTACCGAAGAAAAAACGGAAGGTTTGGTATCCGGCATTCTGGTCGGCGATGCTGTGGCTGTCGGCACTGTGCCTGCTGCAACCGCTGCACCTACGGCAGAGCCCACGCCCGAGAGCACTCTGACTCCCGGCATGACGCCCGCGCCTTCTGCGGCACCTACCGCAACCGTGAAGCCTACGGCGACCGTAAAGCCTGCAGTTACCGCTAAACCTGCTGCAACAGCGAAGCCCACCGCGACGCCCAAGCCTGCAGTGACCAACAAGCCTGCGGACGATCCTACACCGAAGCCTGCGGCAACCGCAACGCCCAAGCCCGCTGCGACCGCAACGCCCAAGCCTGCGGCAACTGCGACACCGAAGCCTGCTGCGACTGCAACACCCAAGCCTGCGGCAACTGCGACACCTAAGCCCACGGCGCCTCCCACACCGGAACCTACGCCCGAGCCTACCCCTACCCCTACACCCAAGCCCACCGATCCTCCTCAGACACCTCCTCCTTCAACGGACGGCGGCGACACGGACATCGGCTGGTCTGACGATCTGCTGTAAAATGTGAGATGATGCCGCACCGCGGAAAGGCAGCGGATACGGCGCCCGCCGCATCATGCGAGAAATGTGACAGGATGCACGCACCTGAGAATGTGTGCGCAGCGAATGCCGCGCCTATGCGAGAATACGGCGGACACGGCGCCCGCCGCAAAGCTGCGGCCGCGGCAGCCGGTTTTTCTGCTCGTCGTACACGGCCGATTCGCGAGGGCTCTCGCGTAACTCGCCCTGACGGGCTCAAACAGACGCCCGCCCTCGCTGCCAGCGTACAACTCGCGACGAAAAACACGACACGGTGCCGCGGCACTGCAAACTTTGCGTCGGACGCCCGGACCCTGAGCAGTTGTGCCCTTCGAGCGAATGCCAGAAATGCAGCGAGATCCGCCTTGCGCCAGCCTTCGCAATTTGCAATCTCCACCGATGAGTGGTAAAATATCAGCAAACTGTTTTGCTTTTTTTCATGACGAAAAAGGAGTCGAAAAACACCAGATGAATTCCGCAAATCA
>JAZULD010000015.1:0-14844 GCA_045643625.1 Acetatifactor sp.
AATCACTAATTTTTGAAAAAACAGTGATTTCTTCCGAAAAAATAGGTATAAAAACACGGAAGACGCGATGTGTCTTCCGCGTTATTTTATGTTCCTGACGCGATTCGAACGCGCGGCCTTTCGCTTAGGAGGCGAACGCTCTATCCTGCTGAGCTACAGAAACTTGCGCGTCTATTGTATCACAGTATCTTATGCATAACAAGAGAAAGTCACGCAGTTGACGGATGCGGGAGGCGAACAATCGCGAGAATTGCCGCAAGACTGCTCGGTATTTTCTCCCTTCCCCTATATTTTCCCTCTTTCAAAAAAACGCAAATAGAGGTATGATGAAGGTGATATTCATTCTCATGAATTAATAGAGGAGGTTTTTTTATGCAAGCGGTTTTTGACATGATCAATGCCATCTGCGGCAAGATTCAGGTTGTTTCAGACCTGTTCTGGGATTTCCCGACCAATTTATCCTGGTATGCGAACATCCCGATTCTGGGTAATTTCTCTCTGGCAATTATCCTGCTTATCGGTTCCGGTATTTTCTTTACCATTCAGCTGCGCTTTATCCAGGTAAGAAAGTTCAGATACGGACTTAAAGTACTGAAGAACAGCAAGAAGACCAAGGACGGTATCTCCCCCCTGGCAGCGTTCTTCCTGTCTACAGCAATGCGTGTAGGTCCCGGCAACATCCTTGGTGTAACCGGTGC
The DNA here is from genome assembly GCA_045643625.1 of Acetatifactor sp. Lineage (GTDB taxonomy): Bacteria > Bacillota > Clostridia > Lachnospirales > Lachnospiraceae > Acetatifactor. The sequence goes on from JAZULD010000015.1 coordinate 699, forward strand.
GATCTCAACCGGTGGTCCCGGCGCACTGTTCTGGATGTGGGTATCCGCATTCTTCGGTATGTCCACAGCATTCACCGAGTCTACTCTGGCTCAGATCTTCAAGGAGAAGAAGGGCGATGAGTATGTCGGCGGTATGGCATTCTACGGCAGAAGATTACTTAAGAATTCTGCGATCGTCGGTGCTTTCCTTTCCATTCTTTACATTATTTACGCACTGCTTTGCTTCCCTGCACAGGGCTTCAACACTGTATCCGCAGTGGGCCAGATCGGTGAGACTCTTACCGGCAAGTCCATCGCAACCAACTCTCCTCTGTACTGGATCGCTTTTGCAGTACTGATCGTAGTTGTTATCGCTGTTTCCTTCGGCGGTATTAAGAGAGTTACCAAGTGGACCGACGTTTTGGTTCCCGTTATGGCAGTGATCTACGTTCTGACTGTTTTTGTTCTGGTTATCTTAAACCTGACCAGAATTCCCTGGTTCTTCTACGCAGTATTCACCCAGGCATTCAAGCCTGAGGCAGTATTCGGCGGCGCATTCGGTACCGCTCTGGCACAGGGCGTTAAGCGTGGTCTGATGAGTAATGAAGCAGGTCAGGGTACCATTACCATGCCCGCAGCTGCAGCAGATGTTGCTCATCCCTGCGATCAGGGTATCGTACAGGCGATCGGCGTTTTCCTTGACACCATCGTTATCTGTACTCTTACCGGTTTCGTAGTAGTTATGGGTCGTGTATGGCTGACCGACGGCGCAGCAGCATGGTTTGACTTAGGCAAGCTTCCCCGCTTCTTAGCATCCGTTACCGAGCTGACTCCCGGCAGCACCTTCAACAGTGCGATCTCTCTGCTTGTATCCGTATGTTTCGGTCTGTTTGCATTTACCTGTCTGTTAGGCTTCATGTCCTTCACAGAGATCTGTGCAAACCGTATCTCCAAGAAGAAGAGCTTCATCAATGTGATCCGTGTTCTGTGTCTGGTAGTTATTTCCTTCGGTGTGCTTACCAGCATCGCAGGTATGGACCTTGGCTCTCTGTGGGATCTGTCCGACTTCGCTAACATTCTGATCGCATACTGTAACATCCCTCTGCTGTACATTGGTTTCAAGTATGTTTACAGAGCTACCAAGCAGTTCACCTACTATCCTGATGAAAAGTTCGATTCCAAGGTAGTGGGCATCGATGTTCCTGTATGGGATGAGAGAGAAGAAAATTAATTACGATCTGACGAGCATATATTGCTGATATGAGGGTCCGTCTTTCTGACGGACCCTTTGTTGTAAAAAACAAAACCGGGTCAGAAAGCTGCGTCAGTCGGTAAATCCCGGCGGCAAAGGTCTGAACCAGTCCGTGGCACTGTCCCGTGCAGGCTGTGGATACCACGGCAGCAGGCGACACTTACACCGGATTTTTCATTACTGCTCTGATCGAGGGTAAGCCCCTTAAGGAGTGTATGCGTCTTGCGGGCATGGCGTCTGCCATGAGCGTTACAAGACCCGGCGCCGCGGAATCGATTCCCTCCCGTGCGGAGGTGGAGGAGGCGCTTGCGAAATTGTAGGACTTTGCAGGTGTGCAGGGCAGACGCTCTTCGCAGGAACTTCGCGAGCCCCGGGGGAATCTTGCAAGCCGAGTGGAATTGCGAGGTCCCGGAGCATTTGCAGGATGTTTCACTTTCCCTTGTGGGAGGAGCATTTTTATGGTAAAATATTGGGAGTAAAAATCCCCGGCGCAAAGCTAACGAAGGAGGCCCTCTATGCAGTACGGAGAAGTACAGGTGCTGCTGCACAGCAGTATCAGGATCAACGGAAGTAAGACTCTTTATTTTGACCCTTTCCGAATCGATGAAGAGATCTACGACGCAGACATCGTTTTTGTGACTCATGAGCATTTTGATCACTTTTCCCCCGAGGACATGAAGAAGGTCATCAAGGATGAGACGCTCTTCGTGATGCCCGCAAGCATGAAGAAGTGTGCGGACAGACTGCCTGTTTCCGCCGACAGAGTGACCTGGCTGAACCCCGGCGAGAGCGCAGAGGTTCTCGGTGTGAAGATCGAGGCGATCCCCGCTTACAATATGCTGAAGCCCTTCCACACCAGAAGTTTTGGCTGGATCGGTTATCTGGTGACCATGGATGACACCGTTTACTATATTGCGGGCGACACCGACCGCACCGTTGAGAACAGACAGGTGAAGTGCGATGTAGCGCTTCTGCCCATCAGCGGTCTCTACACCATGGATGCCTCTGAGGCAGCGAGACTGGTGAACGAGATGAAGCCCAAGGCAGCGATCCCCACTCACTACGGCAGCGTCGTAGGAAGCAAGTGGGACGCAGTTAAGTTCTTCGACAGCATCACCGAAGAGGACATTATCAAGCGCGTATAAAAATAAGGCTCCGAAGGAAGAAGCAGGCAGTACCGGCTGTCTCGAAGGAAGTATCGAAAAGCCGTAAGCGGCCTTGTGAGGAGCGCATTAAACTTAAGCAAAATAAAAGGAGTATGAAAAACGAAATTCGTTTTCCATACTCCTTATTTTTATGCTTGCCGGACCTTTGATTGGCACGGTCCGCGCATCCTTGTGCTTACGAGCGGCGCGGCTCGATCTTACAGGGGCTTGCCCGCCAGGATCTCGCAGTAGTCCTTGTAGTTTTTCTCAAGAAGGGTGGGGGTGTCGAGACCGTAAGGGCACTTGGTCTTGCACTTGCCGCAGTGGAGGCAGCCCTCGATCTTCTTCATTTTTTCCTGTGCGGCAGGGGTCAGGTGAGCGGCGGAAGGGGAACGGCGGATCAGCAGGCTCATGCGGGCACAGTTGTTGATCTCGATGCCTGCGGGGCAGGGCATGCAGTAACCGCAGCCGCGGCAGAATTCGCCGAGCAGTTCTAAGCGGTCCTTCTCGATCAGCGCCTTGATCTCCTCGGTCATCACAGGGGGATTGTCCACGTAGGAGAGGAACTCATCCAGCTCGCTCTCGCGCTGAACGCCCCAGATGGGAAGCACGTTGTCGAACTGTGCCAGGAAAGCGTAGGCAGCAGCGGAGTTGGTGATCAGACCGCCGGACAGTGCCTTCATGGCGATGAAGCCCATGCCGGCATCCTTGCAGGCCTTGACCAGCTCGATGTCCTTGTCGGTTGCCAGGTAGCAGAAGGGGAACTGGAGGGTCTCGTACAGGCCGCTCTCGATAGCCTCGTGGGCGATGTTCAGGCGATGGTTGGTGATGCCGATGTGGCGGATCATGCCTTTTGCCTTAGCCTCAAGCATTGCCTCGTAGAGACCGGTGCCGTCGCCGGGCTTGGGGCAGAAGGAAGGGTTGTGGAACTGGTAGATATCGATGTAATCGGTGCGTAAGTTGGTCAGGGACGTCTTAAGATCCGCCCAAAAATTCTCTACGGTGGTTGCGCCGGTCTTGGTCGCAATGTAGATGTTCTCGCGGATGCCCTCGAATGCCTCGCCCAGTTTTACTTCGCTGTCGGTGTAGTAGCGTGCGGTGTCAAAAAAGGTGATGCCGTGCTCGTACGCCTTGCGCAGAAGCTTCACAGCGTCCTCCTTGGAGATGCGCTGGATGGGCAGTGCACCGAAAGAATTCTTCTCAACGGTGATATTGGTCTTGCCGAGTGTAACCTTTGCCATATGTTTCCTCCGGATGTTTTTCATGGTGTCGTTGGCAGTGTAAACCTGTCAGTTTCAGTATAGTTTTTCTCACGAAACAAGTCAACATTCCGTCCGTTTTCTGCGCAAAATTGAGAAAAACTTAAATTCACACCCGTAAAACAATAAAATACATCAAAAAAGAGAGCAAAAATGCACTGCAGTTGCGCCGCGAAAAGGAAACCGGGGGCACACATTTCGCACCACTTCTGACTGATTTTCAAAATCCTTTAAACAGAGAGAAAAACATAGTATTTCCCCCTGCGATAGGGCCTTTCCCCACCCTCCGAACCGAAACTGAGGCACAGGCGATCCGTCGTTTTTTCCATAATAACAATAAAATAAATCAAGAATTCACACAAAATAAATCATTGCTCATGCATAATACAAGTGTTATGATAGGTCAATCATTTGTTAATGTGGGCATGGCAGAAGTGCAGCCGATGCGCCTCGGGCAGTCGGGAGCACAGAGCATGAATACCGACCCGTAAGAAAGGCAATATTATGAGCAAGGGAAATGTTTCCGAGAAATACAAGAAGAGTTATCATATGCCTCCCGTTGTCACCTACGACTGGGTGAAGAAGGACAGCGTGGAGAAGGCACCCATCTGGTGCAGCGTCGATCTGCGCGACGGCAATCAGGCGCTGATCGACCCCATGAGTCTGGAGGACAAGCTTAAGTTTTTTGAGATGCTTGTGAAGATCGGTTTCAAGGAGATCGAGGTCGGCTTCCCCGCTTCCTCCGATACCGAGTACCGCTTCCTGCGCACCCTCATTGAGAAAAATATGATCCCCGACGATGTGACCATCCAGGTGCTGACTCAGGCCAGAGAGCACATTATCCGCAAGACTTTTGACGCGGTAAAGGGCGCGCCCCACGCGGTGATCCATCTGTACAATTCCACCTCCGTGGAGCAGAGGGAGCAGGTGTTTAAGAAGGACAAGGCTTCTATCCTGAATCTTGCGGTGGAAGGTGCGAAGATGCTGAAGAAGTTCGCGGAGGAGACCGAGGGCAATTTTACCTTCGAGTACAGCCCCGAGAGCTTTTCCCAGACGGAAGTGGACTATGCGCTTGACGTGTGCAACGCTGTTCTGAAGGTCTGGGAGCCCACCCCCGACAACAAGGCGATCATCAATTTACCCACCACTGTGCAGGTGGCAATGCCTCACGTTTTTGCCTGCCAGGTGGAATATATGCACAAGAACCTGTATAGCCGCGAGAACGTTGTGTTGAGCGTTCATCCTCACAATGACAGAGGCTGCGGCGTCAGCGATGCTGAGTTCGGCATTCTTGCGGGTGCGGACCGTGTGGAGGGAACTCTCTTTGGCAACGGCGAGCGCACCGGCAACGTGGATATCGTGACTCTTGCCCTGAATATGATGTGTCACGGCGTGGAGAGCGGTCTCGACCTGACCCGCATCATGGACATCCGCGAGGCCTACGAGAGATACACCGGCATGCATGTTCACGAGAGAACTCCCTATGCGGGAGACCTTGTTTTTACTGCTTTTTCCGGATCCCACCAGGATGCCATCAGCAAGGGCATGGCCTGGAGAAAAGACGGCAAGAGCGGCGCAAGATGGGACATCCCCTATCTGCCCATCGATCCTTCCGATGTGGGACGCGAGTATGAGTCTGACGTCATCCGCATCAACAGCGTATCCGGCAAGGGCGGCGTGGCATTCGTGCTGAAGCAGCAGTTCGGCTTCTCCCTGCCTGCGTCCATGAAGGAGGAGGTCGGCTACCTGGTAAAGGGTGTTTCCGACCGCAGACATCAGGAGCTTCTGCCCAAGGAGATCCTGTCCATTTTTGAGAAAAATTACATCGAGCCCAGAGCGGTCTTCGACATTACCGCAGCGCACTTTAAGCAGGAGGACGGTATTCAGGCCGAGGTCACTGTTGCGGTGAACGGCACCGAGCGTGTGATCCGCACCGGCGGAAACGGCCGTCTGGACGCAGTGAGCAATGCGGTGAAGACCTATTTTGGCGTAAATTACGAGCTGATGACCTACGAGGAGCATGCGATCTCACGTTCCTCCGCTTCCAAGGCGGCAGCCTATGTGGCGATCAGCCACGACAATAAGCTCTACTGGGGCGTGGGCGTGGACGAGGATATCATCAAGAGTTCCATCGCAGCGCTGGTATCCGCAGCCAACAAGCTGGTTGCGGAGCAGCACATCACCGAGGGCCGCGAGGAGCGCGTGGTCGAGATCTACAGCTACATTCAGAAGCATTACAAGGACGTGACCCTGGAGAGCCTTTCCAGACATTGTCATCTCTCCGGTCCCTACCTCTCCAAGTACATCCGCGAGAAGACCGGCATGACCTTCCAGGATGCCGTGAAGGAGGAGCGCATGAAGCGCGCCCGCACTCTTTTAAAGGAGACCGGCCGCACCGTGGAGGTGGTTGCGGAGAGCGTCGGCTACGAAAATGTGGAGCATTTTAACCGTCTCTTCAAGAAAACCTACGGAATTACTCCCATGCAGTTCCGCAAACAGTCTTAAAAGTGAAAAATATGTGAAAAGACTTCACTTTTTTTCGGAAATACGCTAAAATGTTAGGGTATGCAGCTGCGCGTTTTTGCGGAGAGAATTCCGTCACCGGCGTACTGCAGGGAATAAACGAAAAGGAGACATGAATTATGTCCAATAAGAAGACTGAGGTCAACGAAAGCAAGAAGACGACCAAATACGACGAGAAGGTGCAGAAGAAGGCTGCAGCCAAGAGACAGGCGAAGAAGGACAAGAGTGTCGGTACCATTATCGGCATCGTTGTTGTGATCGCACTGGTTGCTCTGTTCGCATCTTTCCCTATCCGCGCTTACAACCAGATCCACAAGACTGTTGCTTATGTCGGCGGCGAGAAGGTAGAGCAGCGTGAGCTGGATTACTACTACAACATGAGCGTTTCCAACTTCCTTCAGCAGTATGGCAGCTATGCTTCCATGATGGGTCTGAATACCAACGAGGATTTCTCCAAGCAGCTCTACTCCGAGTACATGACCTGGGATGATTATTTCACCCAGCTTGCAATGGAGAGCATCACCAGTTCCAGAGCACTGCAGAAGGCTGCAAACGATGCAAACTTCCAGTATGATGTTACCGATGAGTACAACAACTTCATCGATGTTATGAAGAATACCGCTGACAGCGAGGGCGTAAGCTTCAAGCAGTTCGTAACCATGATGTACGGTGAGAACGCAACCCTGAACAGAGTATCCGATCTGATCAAGAATTCCATCCGTACCAATGCATTCTTCGATGAGCAGACCTCCGCTTTCGAGCCTGCACAGGAAGATATCGATGCTTACTATCAGAATAGTCCCAAGTATTATGATTCCGTAGATTACTACATCTACACCGTAGAGGCAGACGTTACCTCCGATTCCACCGAGGAAGAGAAGACCGCAGCAATGGCTGATGCCAAGGAGAAGGCTGAGGTTGCCAAGGGTGACATCGATGTAGTCGGCGATCTCATGGAGGGCCGCACCTACGCGACTACCGCTTCCTACGCACTCTGCGAGTGGCTGTTCGATGACGCTCGTAAGGCAAAAGAGGAAGGCATCGTAGAAGATACCACCAACAGCAAGGTATACGCAGTTCAGTTCGTTAAGAGATATCTTGACCAGGAGCCTACCGCTGATATCCGTGTTCTGATCCTTGACCAGGAGAAGGGCGTTAAGGGTGCAGACATAGTTGACGAGTGGAAGAAGGGCGCAGCTACCGAGGCAAGCTTCGGTGAGATCGTTGATAAGTACAGCGAAGACAACAGCATGCCCGGCGGTCTGCTGACCGGTCTCGGCTCCGATGCACTTGACAACGGTATTGCACAGTGGCTGTTCGACAAGTCCCGTAAGGCAGGCGATGTTGAAGTTCTGAACATTGATGACGGTTATGAGTATGTTGTTTACTATGTAAAGCAGGGTCTTCCCGGCTGGGCAAGCAGCATCATCGACAGCATCAAGTCCGAGAAGAGCAACGAGTACCTTGAGACCATCAGAAAGGGTATCACCGTTGAAGATCCTAAGGGTAACCTGAATTACCTGAAGGCTCTTGAGCTTGAGAAGGAAGCTATGGCACAGCAGAATGCCGGCGAAGCTGAATAAGCTTGAATATGATTTGAACCGTGAGGGCGCAGCGCAGGCTGCGCCCTTTTTGGTGCGGTTGGGGATTATTTGGTGCGGTTTGGCTTTTTTTAACAGCGAAGCGATGCGCCCGGCGGGAAGTGCGATTTGATTTCCCGGAAAGTTTGATACCGTTTTCGGCGAAAGTATGTTACAATAAAAATGATATGTTCAAAAACGGAAAGGATGCGGCAAAGATCATGAATGTCAGAAAAATGAACCGTGAAGACAAAGTCAGATACATGCTGACGGAACCGGTGCCCAAGCTGGTATGCCAGATGGCGGTGCCCACGATCATCAGTATGCTGGTTTCTTCTTTCTATAACATGGCGGATACCTTTTTTGTCGGCAAGATCAACACGCAGGCCACCGGCGCGGTGGGCGTTGTGTTCTCGGTCATGGCGCTGATTCAGGCCTTCGGATTTTTCTTCGGTCACGGCTCGGGCAATTATATCTCCAGACAGCTGGGCGCTCATGAGTTTGACGACGCCAACAAAATGGCGGCCAACGGTTTCTTTATGGCGTTTTTCTCCGGTGTGATCGTCGGCGGACTTGGTCTGATCTTCCTGGAAAAACTGGCCCTGATGCTTGGCTCCACCCCCACCATTCTTCCCTACACCAAGGATTATCTGCGCTACATTCTGATCGGTGCGCCCTTTATGATGTCCTCTCTGGTGCTGAACAATCAGCTGCGTTTCCAGGGAAGCGCTTCCTACGGTATGATCGGTATCGTGACGGGTGCGCTTGTGAACATCGCGCTGGATCCCTTGCTGATCTTCGTGTGCAACATGGGTGTTGCGGGCGCTGCGCTTGCTACCTCCCTGAGCCAGTTTGTCAGCTTTGTCCTGCTGCTTCTGATGAGCAGACAGGGCGGTAATATCCGCATCCGTTTTCAGAATTTTACCCCCACCTTCTTCTATTTCAAGGAGATCTTCCGCGGCGGCTTCCCTTCTCTGTGCAGACAGGGACTGGCAAGTGTGGCTCAGATCTACCTGAATCGTGCGGCGGGTACTTACGGCGGTCTCTACGGACAGGCCTACGGCGACGCTGCCATTGCGGCGATGTCCATCGTAAACCGTGTGTGCATGTTCGCCAACTCCGCTCTCATCGGCTTCGGTCAGGGCTTCCAGCCCGTGTGCGGCATGAACTATGGTGCCAAGAAGTACGACAGAGTGCGAAGCGGCTTCTATTTCTGCGTAAAATACGCTTTTATTTTCCTGACTGTGGTTGCAATCGGCGGCATTATTTTTGCAAGACCTATCATCACCGTCTTCCGCAAGGAGGATGCTGACGTTATCGAGATCGGTGCCCTGGCATTGAGACTGCAGTGCATCTCCCTGCCCTTAAGCGCATGGGTCATCATGAGCAACATGATGATGCAGTCCATCGGCAAAGCCCTGAAGGCATCCATCACCGCGGCTGCACGACAGGGACTGTTCTTCCTGCCCCTGATCCTGATCCTGCCTCATTTCTTCGGCCTGCTTGGCGTTCAGATGAGTCAGGCCTGCTCCGACGTCTGCACCTTTATCCTGTCCGTGCCCCTGGCACTCAGCGTACTGAAGGAAATGAAGGACGTGATGGCAGAAATGTCCGCGCAGGAGTAAAATTGCGCCCCCTGTACAGGCAGTAAAATCGGACGAGCTGCGCCCCCTGTACGCTCAGTAAAACCGAATGAGCTGCGCCCCCTATACAGGCAGTAAAACCGGACAAGCTGCGCCCCCTGTACAGGTAGTAAAACCGGACAAGCTGCGCCCCCTGTACAGGCAGTAAAACCGGACAAGCTGCGCCCCCTATACAGGTAGTAAAACCGGACAAGCTGCGCCCCCTGTACAGGCAGTAAGATCGGACGGGCGCTCACAAAAAAGAAAGCACTAACATAATCCACATAAATCGAGAGGTAACTATGAACAAAAAAGTATTGGTACTTGACATTGACGGAACTTTGACCAACTCCAAAAAGGAGATCACTCCTGCCACCAAGGCGGCTCTTTTTGAGATGATGGATGCAGGCCACAAGCTGATGCTGGCCAGCGGACGTCCCACTCCCGGCATGAGAAGATTCGAGAAGGAGCTTGAACTTGACAAAAACGGCGGCTATCTGCTTTCCTTTAACGGCGGTCGCATCGTGGAGTGCAGAACCGGCGAGGTCGTATATCAGAGACTTCTGCCCATCTCCGTGATCCCCAGCCTTTACGCTTATGTCAGAGACAATAAGTGCGGCGTCATCACCTATCTTGGCGACCAGGTCATCTCTGCTTTTGAGCCCGATGAGTACATCAAGCTGGAGGCACGCATCAATGGCATGCCCATCCAGGTCGTTGACAATTTCCGCGACTTTGTCGATTTTGAGGTCAATAAGTGTCTTGTGACCGCTACCCCCGACGTGGCTTACGGTCACGAGGTTGCGCTGCGCGAGAAGTATGAGGGCGTTGCAGGCGTGTACCGCTCCGAGCCCTTCTTTATCGAGATCATGCCTCCCCGGGTGGACAAGGCGACCTCCCTGCACAGAATGCTGGAGGCAGTCGGCATGACCGCTGCGGACGCAGTTTGCTGCGGCGACGGCTTCAACGATATTTCCATGATCAAGTACGCAGGCGTGGGTGTTGCAATGGGCAACGCACAGCAGGCAGTCAAGGATGCCGCAGATTACATCACCGGCACCAACGATGAGGACGGCCTGGTAGAAGTAATCAACAAGTTTATTATGGGCAGATAAAAAATGTGGATCGAATTACCCTCTAAAGTAAAAAGTATCATCGATACCATAACGCAGGCAGGCTACGAGGCCTACAGTGTGGGTGGCTGTGTGCGCGACTCCATTCTGGGACGCGTGCCCGGAGACTGGGACATCACCACCTCTGCAAGCCCCGAGCAGGTCAAGGCTCTTTTCCCCCGCACCGTGGACACCGGCATTCAGCACGGCACTGTCACGGTCATGATCGGCAAGGACGGTTTCGAGGTGACCACCTATCGTATCGACGGCGCATACGAGGACAGCAGACATCCCACGGAGGTTATTTTTACACCCGATCTGAAGGAGGATCTGCGCCGCAGGGATTTCACCATCAACGCCATGGCCTTCAATGAGCAGACAGGTCTTGTGGACGTGTTCGGCGGCATAGAGGACCTTGAGAACAAGGTGATCCGCTGCGTGGGCGACGCGAAGGAGCGTTTTACCGAGGATGCCCTGCGCATCATGCGCGCGGTTCGTTTTGCGGCCCAGCTGGGCTACACCATCGAGGAGGAGACGAAGAAGGCCATCGTGGAGCTGGCTCCTACGCTGAAGAAGATCAGTGCGGAGCGCATTCGCACGGAGCTTGTGAAGCTCCTTGTCTCCGACCATCCGGAGCACCTTCTGATCGCATACGAGACAGGCATCACCAAGGTGATCCTGCCCGAGTTCGACCTCGCCATGGAGACCCCTCAGAAGCATCCCCACCACTGCTATAATGTGGGCGAGCACACCATGCAGTCTGTGATCCTGTCCGATCCCGACAAAAACATCCGTCTGGCCATGTTATTGCATGACCTTGGCAAGCCCGAGTGCCTCACTGCAGATCCGGACGGAACCACTCACTTCCACGGACATGCAGCCGCAGGTGAGAAGAAGGCAAAAGAGATCTTAAAGAGACTTCGCTTCGACAACGACACTATGACCGTTGTCTGCAAGCTGGTAAAATATCACGGCTTCGGCGACGGAGTCACCCCCACCATGCGTCTGGTACGCCGTGCCGTCAACGAGATGGGCGAGGACATCTTCCCCCTTCTCATGAAAGTGAAGCGCGCCGACATTCTGGCACAGAGTAACTATCTGAAGGAAGAGAAGCTGGCGGCCATCGATGAGTGGACCGCACTCTACGAGCAGATGGTAGAGGAGAAGCAATGCGTCTCCTTAAAGACCCTGGCGGTAACCGGCGGTGACCTGATCGCCCTCGGCATGCGCCCCGGCAAGGACATGGGCGCCATGCTGCACGACCTTCTGGAGATCGTGCTGGAGGAGCCGGAGAAGAACGACAGAGAATACCTGTTAACGCTGGTGCAGGAGAGATTACAGGCGTAATTTTCCGGGTAGGAGAGATGTCGGAAAAAGCTCGTAAGAGTAAGAGCCTTCGGGCATAAGAAACTGTCTGCATAAGTGATGGCAGTATAAAGATCGCACATCCCGTGCGGGAAAGAGGAAATATGGAAAAGTATTCCTATCAGGATTTTCTTGGAATCATAGAGACACTGCGCAGCGAGAACGGCTGCCCCTGGGACAGAGAGCAGACCCATGAGACTCTGCGCCCCTGTCTGATGGAGGAGGCTGCAGAGGTACTTGCGGCGATCCGTGTTTTTCAGAAGACAGGCGACTACGCTAATCTGCGCGAGGAGCTGGGCGACGTGCTGCTGCAGGTAGTTATGCATGCGCAGATCGCTAAGGAGGAAGATATCTTCACCATGGAGGACGTAGTCCACGAGGTTGCCGAGAAGATGGTGCGCCGTCATCCTCATGTGTTCGGCACGACCAAGGTGAAGGATTCCGTCGAGGTGCTGGACAACTGGGAGGAGATCAAGAAGCAGGAGAAGGACGGCAAGCCCGCGGGCGAATACCCCCTGCACGAGATCCCCATCGAGCTTCCCGCACTGACAAGAGCGGTGAAGGTGGAGAAGAAGATCCACAAGCTCTACACCCCCGGACCTGACTATGCGCAGGCTGCGGCAAGCCTTCGCGAGGCGGCCGATGCCCTGGAAAAACTCACCCCAGCACCCTACGATAAGGAGGCCGGAGAGCGCATTGCCGATGCCCTGATGGCGGTCGCAGATATTTCAAGAATCCTGAAGCTGACCCCCGAACAGATCCTCTCCGACAGGGTGGAAGAGGTGGTCGAGAGATTCGAGAAAATGCCTTAAAACAGGCAATTCTTCGGGAAAATATCCTTGACAAACCAAAGGAAAACAGATATAAATATTTATATGATTGTTCGGGTCACTTGTAGGACCGTAATCAACTAATCAAATAAAATTAATATATACGGAGGAGATAAATTATGAACAAGACAGAATTAATCGCAGCAATCGCTGAGCAGGCAGATATTTCCAAGAAGGACGCAGAGAAGGCATTAAAGGCTTTCACTGATGTAGTAGCAGCAGAGCTTAAGAACGACGGTAAGGTTCAGCTCGTAGGTTTCGGTACTTTCGAAGTATCCAACAGAGCTGAGAGAGAGGGCATCAACCCTGCAACCAAGGAGACCATCACCATCGCTGCTTCCAAGTCCCCTAAGTTCAAGGCAGGTAAGGCATTAAAGGATATGCTCAACGCATAATCTTAAGCCACGTAAGCTTATGGAAATACTGCAGAGAACCTGTTTCAGGTTCTCTGTTTTTCATTCAGGACATTTACACGGAGAAGAATATGAGACTGGACAAATATCTGAAGGTATCAAGACTGATCAAGCGCAGGACCGTGGCCAACGAAGCCTGCGACAGCGGTCGAGTTTTTATCAATGACAAGCCCGCCAAAGCCTCCGCAAATGTGAAGGAGGGCGACATCATCACCATCTCCTTCGGCAACAAGGAGGTCAAGGTCGAGGTGCTCGATGTGCAGGAGACCGTGAGAAAAGAAGAGGCCAAGGAACTGTTCCGCTACATCTAAGCAGAGCCCGCAGGACTTGCATCTTTATCTCAAAGTGATAAAATAGTGTTTGAAACAAATGCACGGCTTTTGGCAGGAGAGGAATCGAATGGCAAGGAGAAAGGTAGCTTACCGCAAGAATACCCATAACCGATTCAGCATGTTGCTCGTCACACTTGTTGTTGTGGTGATCATGGTCGTGGTTGCTGTCGGCGGCAGAGAGCTTCGCGAGAAGATCGATGTTTACACCGCCAAAGAGGAGCAGCTGCTGCACCAGTTGGAAGAGGAGCAGGCGAGAACGGAAGAGATAGAAGAATACCGCAAGAAGTCGGAGGCCAAGCGGTCTTAGGAAGACAAATCCTTGATGCTACTTCTTGGCTCACAGAACGACATGGCTCCGATCCGACTTATCCAGAATATCAAGAGCCCGCATCAGATCCTCCAGTTCATGCAGGGTGTAACAGCTGGTAACCACCATTTCGTTGCCCCAGAAGAAATCCAGCACGCTGGTATCCTCCATCAGATGAACCCAGGTGACCACATGATCAACTCCCTGATCCCCTGCGATCAGCCTTAGCTGAAAACGTTCCATCAGAGACTGGCCGATTTCACGAACAGTAACTGCCATAAGGAAAAACCTCACTTTCTGTTTGAAAGAAAAATAAATGATAAAGAAAGAATTTTATACAGGGATTGATAAGATAATACAAACTGATAATAATATCTTCCTTCATTTCTGAAAACAATTCTATCATATCTGTGCTGAAAGCACAAAT
>JAZULD010000016.1:0-7981 GCA_045643625.1 Acetatifactor sp.
CACAGAACGACATGGCTCCGATCCGACTTGATCAGCCCATCGCTGGACACATAGGCCTTAAAGCCCCCAATCTTATAGCCTCTGTCTGCAAGGCCTGCTGCCACACCCTTGATCAACGCTACGGTGGTACCGGTCTCTGACTTGCGAAGGTGCAGGTCATCCGCATCGATCTTCATCATGGGATAATTGCCGGACACCAGGGGCATCATGTTGTCGTCGGTCTTCGCCACGATTGCAATGGCATCCAGATTAATGGAGGTCGCAAGCACCCTGCCGTTCTGGTGGTCGGTGTGATTGCCGCACACCTCGCTTCTGCCGGGGGCGCTGTAGATCTCGATCTCTTCCTCTTCCGGATAGAGCTCGGCAAAGCGCTCGATTGCCTTAAGGAAGCGTTCCCTGTTATAGGATACGCGGGCTTCGTCCACGTATAATTCCCGTAAACAAGCGTCAAGCGCACCTGTCTGCAGGTTGTGTTTTACTGTATTAATCTTCTGCATTACATGCCTCCATATAGAACATTTGTGACGAAAAATCCTGATAGAAGCGCACTCTGTCGTTGTAGCCGGTGCCGCCAAAAGCGGGATGCAGCTTCACTCCGGCATACATCAGTGCATCTCCGTACATTGTACGCTCTTCTGTTGCGCTGTCCATTTTTATAAACCTGGCAGCCAGATTGTGCACCAGGGAATCCTGCTTAATGTGGACAGGAGCCACGGTATTGACCAGGTCTCCGAATTCCTTGACGTTGATCTTGCGCTCAAGGCTGTAGAAACGATACAGGGTCTCCTCATCAAGGCCGCCCGCCTTAAATTCAGCATACTGCAGGTTGGCTCTGACCAGCTTCTGCAGCATGCAGCCTGCCGCCCTCTGCTTGTCCTTAGACACCACGTTCCACATAAGTTCGTTGCCGTCGCGGTCTTTAAAGGTGCGCATGCGGTAGAAATCGCCGAATTGGAACACCTCTCTCCACTTCTTGTAGAGGGCGATCTGCACAGCGATCTGCTCCTTCTCCTCCCTGCCAAGATCGCAGAGATTGCACTCATAGCCGAGGACACCGAAGCTTGCCACATTGTATCTGGTCTCTAAGGGTGTGCGTCGCAGAGTCTGATGATTGGGCACGCCGGAAACATGGGCGCCGATCACGGACAGCGGGTAGCCGTAGCTGTAATTGTTCTGCATTTCAGCCCTGCAGATCGCGTCAGTATTGTCACTGGCCCAGATCTGAGGGAAATAGCACAGAATACCAAGGTCAAAGCGATTGCCGCCGGAAGCGCAGCCCTCAAAAAGAATATGGGGGAACGCCCTCGTCAGCTCGTCCATGACGCGGTACAAGCCAATCAGATAGCGGTGGGCGACTTCCTTTTGTCTGTCAGAGCCAAGTGCTCTGCTGTAGTAATCCGAGAAGATACGGTTCATGTCCCACTTCACGTAAGCTATATTGGCACTGCCAAAGACTCTTGTCATAGTCTCGATCAGGTAATCCTGCACCTCTTTGCTGCAAAGGTCTAAGATCCTCTGATTGCGGCCCTCGGAATGTGCCTTATTCGGAATATCGATGACCCAGTCGGGATGCGCCTCGTAGAGCTTGCTCTGCACGTTGATCATCTCGGGCTCCACCCAGATACCAAAATCAAGCCCTAAGGAATTGATCTCCGCCACAAGACTCTTTAAGCCTCCCGGCAGCTTCTTTAGGTTGACGTCCCAGTCGCCTAGGGAGTGGCTGTCGTCGTTACGCTCGCCAAACCAGCCGTCGTCCATGACAAAGAGCTCGATGCCAAGCTTTGCGCCTTCTCTGGCGAGCCTTAAAAGGCCTGCTCTGTCAATGTCAAAATAGGCCGCCTCCCAGCTGTTTAACAGCACGGGGCGCACTTTTTTCTTATGTACACCTCTCACGATATGCTCTCTGACAAACTCGTGCATATTATGGCTTAAGGTCGTAAAGCCTGCACACGAGAAGGTCATCACTGCCTCCGGCGCCTCGAATTCCTCGCCGGGACCAAGTACAAATTCAAAATTCCTAGGGTTGATACCCTGTAAAAATCTGCACTTACCGTAGCCGTTTACCTCAGCGGACTCATAGTGGTTGCCGCTGTAGATCAAGTTAAATCCATAGCACTCTCCCGCTTCCTCGGTAGTGTTTCTGCGAGAGAACATCACAAAGGGATTGGCGCGGTTGGAGGAGGTTCCCGTGAAGGAAGCATTCTCGATCTTAGGGCCGTTCACCAAAGTGTCGCATCTATTCAT
The DNA here is from genome assembly GCA_045643625.1 of Acetatifactor sp. Lineage (GTDB taxonomy): Bacteria > Bacillota > Clostridia > Lachnospirales > Lachnospiraceae > Acetatifactor. The sequence goes on from JAZULD010000016.1 coordinate 2,245, forward strand.
CTCCCTCGCCCAGGCACCGCGAAAACAGGTAAACATCCAGTCATCGGAGGCAAAATCGATCTGATTGCTCATAATGCGGGTAAGGCGCACGGGGGCCTCGCCGCAGTTTTGCACCACAGCACTTCTTACGATCACATCACATGCGCCAAAGACGGAGTAAATAAGCTTCACCGTAAGGTCACTGTTTCGGTCCTTAAGCGTTACGATCAGCTGCTCCGCATCACCGGTCTCATCATAGGCGGAGGGCAGGGTCTTAAGTGCAGCCTTCCCCTTCGTAATGCTACTTTCTGCAAAGCCAAAGTCAAGACTTGTACTGCCGTCCGGAAGCACTGCCTCAATGAAGGGCTCTCTGATGTCGCCCTTGCCCATGGAGGACAGCTCCAGACAGATATCCTCAGGGCTGAAGGAAGCGCACTCGCTTCCGTACACGATGGAGTTGCCGGGAGCGAAGACATGCTGCTCTCTGAGGCCCTCTGCATCGCCTTGAATATGTATTTTTCTTCCGTAGTACAAATGCTCCAAATATTGGCAGTCCTCCATCACCCGAAACGCGTAGGTGGTATGGTCGGTCTGCAGCACGAAAGTGCCCCCCGAAATCTCTGAAATTCTGCTCATCCGATCACCTTTTTTATCCTGAAAAATTACTGATTTGCTCTCTTTAATTCCTGTCCGATCTGCGCAAGTCTCTCTTCAGTCAGATCGTATTTTCTCTTAAATACCACGATTGCGCAGAATAACACGATCATGGGGATAACAGTCATGGTCATGCGCAGGCCGAAAACCGAGCTTGCGCTTGCCTTTACCACCTCGGTAACCACCTCATCCTGAGAGGCGCCGCCGATTTTGAAGATATCCAGGCAAAGTGCCGCTACCAGAGCCGCAAGGCCGGAGGCCAGCTTTACCACAAAGGTCTGCATAGAGAAGATCACGGACTCGTCACGTCTGTGGTTCTTCCACTCACCGTAATCAACGGTGTTCGCCAGGAAAATGGTAACCAGTACGTTCAACACGCCAACTGCAGACATGATGAAGAAGGCGGGAACGAATAAAATGTAGATATTCTTCATACCGGTCAGTGCCAGGCCAAGCAGCATCACATAACCTGCAATAGCGCTGCCGATGCTTAAGTAGAAGAGCTTGATGGTGTTCATGAATCTGCGAAGCAGAGGGAAAAACAGCATCATTGCCACGATCTGCATACCGCCGCCAAAGGTGGTAAACAGGGTGTAATCGGTCTGCCAGGAAAGATTGGCGATATCGTATTTGAAGAAATAGATGACAAGGTTATTGGTAATGTATACCGCAGTATTCACCAGAACGATCGCGATTACCATGGTCATTGCCTGGTCGTTGCGCAGCAGGGCGCGGAACATGTCCTTCACGGAAGCGCTCTCCATATCAACGGAGGACTTCTCCTTGATGCCGATGCAGGTGATCAGAGTGAATACCACAAAGAGCACTGCAACGATCAGAGATAAATAGCGGAAACCGCTGCGCTCAACAAGATCTGCAGCTGCGCTCTTGCCCTCTGCCATGGTTCCCAGGAATTTGACGGAGATAATGGCAAAAATAGAGATCAGTGCGGAGCCAACACCCGCACAGGATCTCGCCAGAGCGGAGAGATTCTCACGCTCCTTACCGCTCTCGGTAAAGGCAGGCACCATGGACCAGTAAGGGATGTCCATCATGGTGTAGGTCACACCCCAGAGGATGTAGAACACTGCCGCATAGATCACAAGGCCGCTGCCGCTTAAGGTCGGCGGCGCCGCATATAACAGGTACAGCATCACAGCGTTGGAGACGGTACCGATGAGCAGCCAGGGTCTGAACTTACCCCACCTGGTCTTGGTTCTTGCAACGATAACGCCCATGACAGGATCGTTTAACGCGTCAAAAACACGTGCCGCCATAAGAATAATACCCATGGCAAAGGCGCTGACACCGAGAATATCCTGGTAATAATAGAGCACGTAGCTTGCGGACAACATGTAGACCATGTCCTTGCCAACGGCACCCAGGCCGTAAGCGATTTTTTCTTTTGCTGAAAGTTTCATATCTTTTCCCCTTCTTTTTTGTTTACACAACAGGTTCCTTCTTAACGACTTGTTCTTGCCTTCACGGGCAGCGTAAACACACTTCCGTTCATGGCCCTGACGGTGACAGACGCTTCCCCGGCGTCTCCGATCGTCTTAATATAAGTGCCGCCCATTCCGCCCTGCAGGCTTACGATCTTAGGACCGATCAGTTCAATAGGTCCCTCCACCGAAAGCTCTACCGGATCGTTAAAGTAGTGCAGCACGTTATCGTTCTCATCCACTGCAAGGAGTCTGACAGAAGCCACATCGTAGCTCTCCTCCTCGACGAGTGCCGCATGGTCGATGGCAGCCTTCACATGCCACTTACTCATGGGCTTGATTACCAGCGTCTTGACGGTCTTGCCGCCCTTCACGGCCTCGAAGCGGTATGCCGTGGAGGTGCCGCCCCAGTCGCCGATATAGCGGTTGTAGAGCTCCACCGCATCGCTCATGGTCATGCGGTAGCGCAGGATCAGTCCCAGCGCCTTTACATACATCTTCTTGGACAGGCCGTACAGACCCACTCTCGCAGTCTCATTCAACAGACTCTTCACCGCCTCGGCCTGCGCATGGCTCATATTCTCATGCTCCTCCAGTGCGCTGCCGATATAATCGTCGATGAGAATGGGACCGTGCTGCAGAGCCTTGTAGGATGAGTCCTCTCTTCGATACTCCTTGATAAAGGTATCGTTTTTGTACATTTTCACGGAGTCGGCATTGGTGAAGAGATAGATGTCACCTCTGTTGCTTCCGGGATGCTCGCCGATGTCCATGGTGGAGCTTAACTTAAGCACCGGTGTCTCCTCCTGCTGACAGGCATAAACATAAGCTGCCGGCTTGGGATTTCGGAACATATCCATCACGCCGTGGTAACAGATGCGGTCGCCGCTTCCGAAATCCTTGTGGGTATTGTAATCGAACATGCACCAGCCAAAGCTGCCCGCAATACCGGGTGTGGACGCCACGCTGTCGAGCACGTTGGCATGCCTGATAGCATGCTCTCTTCTGTGCTCCTCCCAGTCAAAAGCCTTGCAGGGATACATATGTCCGTTGTATTCGCTGACAAGATAGGGCTTGTTCATATCACTTGTCACCGCACTCTTCTTCTCACAGCCCTTGTTCTGTCCCGTGTGCGAAAAATCATTGTAGGTGTACACATCCTCAAGGAGACTGCCCTTCTTGTAGCAGCGCACGCCGCCGGTGGGGCGGGTGGGGTCCAGTCTGTGGGCCAGATCGTTGGTTCTTGTGTAGAATTCGTCATCATCGACGGACTCATTGATACGCACGCCCCAGAGAATGATGGAGGTGTGATTGCGATACTGCAGTATCATATCCTCCACATTCCGGACTGCCTGATTCTTCCACGTATCGTCACCGATGTGCTGCCAGCCGGGCAGCTCTGTGAAGACCAGAAGACCCAACTCGTCGCATCTGTCCAGGAAGTAATGTGACTGGGGATAATGTGAGGTTCTCACTGCATTCACGCCCAGCTCCTTCTTCAGGATATCCGCATCCAGGCGCTGCATGGACTTCGGCATGGCGTAGCCCACGTAGGCGTAGCTCTGATGTCTGTTCAGGCCGCGGATCGTAAGCCTTCTGCCGTTTAAGTAGAAGCCGTCCGCCTTGAAGAGCGCCTCTCGGTAGCCAAAACGCACTTCCTTCACATCGATTACCCGGTCCTCTCTCACAAGCTCCGTCTTGAGCACATAGAGGTTGGGCTTCTCGGTGTCCCACAGCTCCACCTCGCCGGTATCCTGCGTCAGACTTGTCACCTTGTCCCGAACGGTGCAGCGCTCTCCCAACACTCTGTAGGCTCCGTCTCTGTCGTATTTTTTCAAAAACTGCCTGATCTCCAAATTCTCTGTGGGACCGCTCACCTCAACATAGGACAAGGTTCCCGATTTCCTGCCGTTTTCCTCGAACGCAGAAGTCACGAAGACATCCTTTAAGAAGCTTCTCTCCTTCACCTCCAGGTACACGTCCCTGTAGATGCCGCCGTAGGTCATGTAGTCGATGACAAAGCCAAAGGGCGGTACATTCAGGCTCTCCCTGCTGTCCACCTTGACGATCACCTCGTTGTCCTCTCCGATCCTCAGATCATCGCTGATGTCCACGACAAAAGCGGTGTAGCCGCAGTGGTGAGCGCCGACTCTTGCCCCGTTTACATAGACCTCGCTGTCATGGGCGATTCCCTCAAAGGTAAGAAGCAGCGTCTTGTCCTGCCATGCAGGCTCTGCGTAGATCACCCTGCGATATGCAGCTACCATCTGGTATTCACTCTCGTCAAAATAGTGAAACGGCGTCTCCTTCACCGTGTGCGGAACGCGCACCTTGGGGGCGTCCTCAAATCCCCCGCCCTCTGTCAGCATGGACTCCTCGAAACTCTCTTTGAAGCTCCAGTCGTCATTTAAATAGATTCTCTCGTTCATGAGTCAGACCTCCCCTAATTCCTGATTCCGACCATCAATATATTCACCACTTCATTCAAAGCGGTCTGATAAGATATTTTGTTCTTTTTCAGGACATCTCTTCCAAAAAAATGCTCCAAACTTGCCTCGAACATCACCTTCACAAGCGCCAGGTTCACATCCCTGATGATGCCCTCGCGCTGTCCCTGTTCCAGCAGGGACAGGGTGTTCTCCCAGCCGCTCTCCAGGCGCTTCTCCACCTGCTTGTAGATCTTGGGGTACTTGTCCTTTAAGATGTACAGCTGTCCAAAGTCAAGGTCCTTGTAACCTTCCGGCAGGACGCAGAGGATTCTGTGGATCTTCTCCTCCGTGGACAGGCTCTCATCCGCCAGTATCCTGTTCTCACTCTCCTTGATGGCGTCAAAAAGATAGTCCACCATGGTTAAGAACAGTTCATTCTTGTCCTTGAATACGGTATAAATGGTCTTCTTGCTCATCCCCAGGGTCTGAGCCAGATCGTCCATAGTAAACTTTATTCCTTTTTTGTGGAACGCCGTGATGGTCGCTTCCAAAATCTGCTGCTTGATCGTCATATATGCTTCTCCTGTTCGAATGTACTGTTCGGAAACTATTTTTATATTTACAGTTTCCTTTATCATAGCATGTTTTCGGGGCTTTCTCAAGAAACTCTTTTTATATTTTCAGTTTCCGCATAACGAAAATAAGCGCTTGTTTTTGTGGTGTTTTCACAAATCGGGGGGATTCATTGCCCTTAATGCTGACTAATCCCATGTTTCATTAACAACAGAAGCATGGGATTCTCTTTACAAGATAACGGTATCAAAATAGTATCCATTGAAAAAGGCATCCGGAGAATAATCTCATTTTTCTCTCCGAATGCCTTTATTTCTTATATTCTACTCATTCTACACAGTTTCATGCAAGCCACTGTATATCACTCGAACTCTACAACAGGACCTGTTTCTTAAACAGTTTTGTTTAGAAGATATGTATTCCTGTTCTTCTGATTATTTGTGGTATCCATATTATCCTAAGTATCACAGCTATTGTTATCAAAATGTTATCAGCCGTGATAACACGGGATTGTCCCCTGCGGATAATATCAATTGGCTTGGGTGTATTATAGCATCCGGAGAGAGAAATCTCAATATCAGATAAGCCACGTCAGGGAACTGATTAACAATATTCTTTCTTAGCTAATAAATGTATTTTTCTCTATCACGGCCTTAAACT
>JAZULD010000017.1:0-11656 GCA_045643625.1 Acetatifactor sp.
ATACTGTCCGCAACAACACAGCTTAAGAGGGACTCGATTGCTGCCAGAATCGCGATGGTAAACGCATCGGGAAGCACGGTTCTTGCAAGCTGCAGGTTGAAGTGAGGAATGGAGATAGAAGGCAGCTTGTTGGAGATCTCATAGAGGTCGCCGATGGTGTTGACTCTCATATTACCGAACTTCACCATGCAGATACTTACGATAACTGCGATCAGTGAAGGGGGGATCTTCTTGCAGAAGCCGGGAAGCTTGGGCCAGCCGATCAGAATGATCATACAGACGATACCGACAAGAAGCGCCTGCTTGTTCAGGGTGCTGAAGTTGGCGATGACTGCCTTTAACTTATCGATCGTCTCGATGAGAGGCTCCTTGGTAACGATGGTCAGACCCAGGAAATCCTTGATCTGGCCGATCAGGATCGTAACTGCGATACCTGAGGTAAAACCGGTGGTGATGGTGTAGGGAATGAACTTGATCAGGCTGCCCAGACGAAGCAGACCCATGATGATCAGGAACGCACCTGCCATCAGAGTAGCAAGGATCAGACCGTCCATGCCGTTCTTGGCAACGATGGTTGCAACGATGGTCGCGAATGCCGCCGTAGGACCTGCGATCTGTACGCGGCTGCCGCCTAAGAAAGAGATCACAAAGCCTGCTGTAATTGCGGTGTAAATACCCTTCTCGGGGGTAACGCCGCTGGCAAGGGCAAGTGCGATGGAAAGAGGCAGTGCGATGATCGCTACGATAATACCGGCGATCACATCCTTGACGAACTGCTCCTTAGTGTAACTTTTCATAACCGAAAAAAATTTCGGCTTTAACTTATCCATTTTGGAAATCCTCCCATTTTTACTGCTCGACCAATTCGCCGAGGAAATAGAAACCATGACAATCAGAGAGCTTCACCTTCACGATTTTGCCGATCAGGGAAGAATCTGCGGGGAAATGAACCAGCGTGTTGTTGGAGAGACGGCCTGTCATAAGTCTGTCATCATTCTCATTGACGCCCTCTACCAGCACATCAGCCACAAGACCCTGCAGCTTGGAGACCTGCTCTCTCGCTGTCTCCTGTACCAGGTTCAGCACCTTGTCAAAACCGACTCTCACCACATCCTCAGGCACCTGTTCCATGCTTGCGGCAGGTGTTCCTGTACGCTTGGAGTAGATAAAGGTAAAGGCATTGTCGAACTTTACCTTGCGGATCACATCCAGTGTCTCCTCCACATCTTCGGGTGTCTCTCCGGGGAAGCCCACGATGATATCGGTGGTAATTGCGATATCGGGGATCTCCTCTTTGATATGAGTGGCAAGGGCAATGTACTGCTCCTTGGTATATCTTCTGTTCATTTCTTTCAGGATCCTGGTGGAGCCGGACTGCAGCGGCAGATGTAAATGTCTGCAGATCTTCCCGGACTCCTTCATCACCTGAATCAGCTCTTCGGACAGATCCTTGGGATGAGAGGTCATAAAACGGATACGCTCAAGTCCCTCGATCTTCTCGATCTCCCGAAGCAGTTCGGCGAAGGTCATGGGATTTTCAAGGTTTTTGCCGTAGGAATTCACATTCTGGCCAAGCAGCATGACCTCAACTACGCCGTCGGCAACCAGCTGCTCGATCTCGCGGATGATGTCCTTAGGCTCTCTGCTTCGCTCTCTGCCGCGCACATAGGGCACGATGCAGTAGCTGCAGAAGTTGTTGCAGCCGAACATGATATTGATGCCTGACTTGTAAAAATACTTGCGCTCCACAGGCAGGTCTTCCACGATGCTGTCGGTATCCTTCCAGATATCCACCACCATTCCGTCCTGCTCGAGCATGGTATTTAAGAGCTCGGCAAACTTGAAAATATTGTGGGTTCCGAAGATCATATCCACGAAGGAATAGCTCTTCTTGATCTTCTCGATGACGGTGGGCTCCTGCATCATGCAGCCGCACAGGGCGATGCGCATGTTGGGATTTTTCCTCTTAAAACCGTTCAGTACACCGAGTCTTCCGTAGACCTTCTGGTTGGCGTTATCTCTTACGGTACAGGTGTTGTAGATGACAAAATCGGAGTTCTCATTCTCGGTAATGTCATAACCAACCTCACGCAGGATACCGACCAGCTTCTCGGAATCTCTGGCATTCATCTGGCAGCCGAAGGTGGTCACACAGCAGGTAGGCTTTCTTCCAAGCTTCTGCTCCAGGGCAGCGACCTTCTCCTTCGCCAGCTGCATATAGTAATACTGACGCTCGGACTCGGTCCGCTCGCCGTTTACCGGTATTGCTTCATTCATAGTTCTTTCCTTTCACTTTAGGTTAATGTGATTCGGATAAACGCGGCATCTTCGGTTCTGCAGATCGCTCAAAACGATTCGCTTTCATCGCAAAAATGCACACGGCAATATATTATATCACACTTCTTCTTACTGTGAACATGGAAAAACAGCGAATTTTAGATAAAAGAGGACTGTTCTTTTGAACAGTCCTCTACATTTTAAACTCCGACTTTTTTACAGATGTCTGCAAGCACACATCTGTCGCAATAAGGGTTGGTTCTGGCGGTACACACAGCACGACCGTGCTCCACCAGTCTGTGGCAGAAATCATTGCCCTCCTCGGCGGGAATGATCTTCCAAAGCTCCTTCTCCACCTTGCCGGGTTCCTTGATTCCGTCCACAATTCCGAAACGATTCACAAGTCTGATACAGTGAGTGTCTGTGACGATGGCAGGCTTGCCGAATACATCGCCCATGATAAGGTTCGCGCTTTTTCTGCCAACGCCGGGCAGGGCAAGGAGCTTGTCCATGGTATCGGGCACCTTGCCGTCATAGACATCGCAGAGCATCTTCATGCAGGCGCTGATGTCTCTGGCCTTACTGTTTCCGAGACCGCAGGGATGAACGATGCGCTCGATCTCCTCAACCGGTGCCTCAGCCAGCGCATTCACATCGGGATACTTCTCATAGAGCTTCTCTACGACCACGTTGACTCTCGCATCGGTACACTGAGCCGCCAGACGCACGCTTACAAGCAGCTTCCAGGCCTCATCATACTCCAGAGAGCATTCCACGTCCGGATATTCGTTTTTCAAAAGTTCGATAATGGCAAGTGCCCTCTGTTTCCTGGTCATGTCAGTCCTTTCATCGGGCGCATTTGTTTACATATTCAACTGCCTGCGCCTAAAAACTCTAAAGTTTATCATTGATTAGGATACTTGTTGATTACGATATTTGTTGATCGCGGTATTTGTTCATCACAGACTTAGGGATGTGGCATAAATAGTAATCATTCGGAAATCTTTCCAGATGATCCTGATGTTCATCGGCACTTCTTACGTAATTGGTAAGAGGACATACCTCCAATGCGATCTTATCTCTGTCATCTCGCTTAGCGATAAATCCCTTCGCCTCATCAAGATGTCTGGAACAATTACTGTAGATTCCCGTTCTGTATTTCGGTCCTACGTCTGCGCCCTGCTTATTGATACTGTATGGATCAATGATCTCAAATAAATATTCCATCAACCGGGACATCGAACAGACCTTTTCGTCAAACTCAACCTTTACACACTCGGCATATCCATCATATGCCCCGTCCAATGTATTCGTCGAGCCGTTGGCTCTTCCTGCTTCTGTTCCCAATACCCCGGGCAGGCTCTTAAAAAAATGCTGAACTCCCCAAAGGCATCCGCCTGCAATATATATTGTTTCCATCCTTAGTTGATTCTTTCTCTCCTCAAGAAGTAAAAGGATGACAAAACTGCCATCCTTTTCTTATTTTTCAGTACATTACAAAACCGTTATTTGTGGTACGGTTCGTTATTCATAATGCGGTACGCCCGGTAGATCTGCTCGCAGAGAATGACTCTCATCAGCTGATGGGGGAATGTCATATTGGAGAAGCTTAAGGCATAATCGGAGCGGGCAAGTACGCTGGCATGAAGGCCTAAGGAGCCGCCGATCACAAAGACCAGTTTGCTGTCGCCGCCCACCATGCGCTTACCCATCCAATCGGCAAGCTGGGTTGACGACAAGGGCTTGCCGCCGATCTCCAGAGTGCACACATAGGCATCCTCCGGGATCTTCGCAAGGATCCTTGCGCCCTCTTTTTCCTTGATCTGATTCTCCAGCTGCTCTCCCGCTTTGTCGGGAGTCTGCTCGTCGGCCACCTCCACGATCTCCAGCTTACAATATCTTGAAAGCCTCTTCTCGTACTCGGCGATGGCGTCACGATAAAATTTCTCTTTGATCTTACCTACACAGACGATGGTAACTTTCATTTTAGTCTTCCTCGGGGAAAACAGCGTCGAAGATCTCCTCATCGATCAGATGATCCAGATACTCTTCGTCAAGGTCTGCAAATTTCTCAGCGACCAGCTGCTTTACAGCCTCGTAGCGCTTGAAATAAAGAGACTCGCTGTCACAATCTTCGAGGGTCTTATCGATAGCATCGGCCTTTAAGGTCTCTTTTGCCCAGGACAGGATGTCGGCAGTCAGCTTCTCCTCATCCTTAGCGCCTTCAGCCAGCTTGGAAGCGTTCCTGAAGCTTACAAAACCGATGAAGATAAAGATGATGCTCAAGGCAACTGCAACGAGCTCCATAATGATCTGGTCGCCGAAACCGAAGGGAATGATACCGAAATGACTGAGTACGGTGAACAAAACGCCCACGATGCCGATCACTAAGAAGGTATATGCAGTCGAGCGGTTCTCAGCCACGCGGGAACTCTTGCTCTGATAGGGAGTGTCGTTCCTGCGTCTTGCGGGAGCCTGTGCGGGTGCTTCCTCGCCCTCTTCCGCAGGCGCCTGTGCTTCCGCATCAGCCAGCACCTTTAAGAGAAAAGTGCGGACCATTCTCTCAGCCTTAAGCTGATCCTTGTCGAGCACGGAAAGGTCGTAGACATCATCCTCCTCAATATACTTAACGACGACATCCTTGATACCGTTGCTTGTGAGGAAGCCTTTGATATCCTCCATCTGGTCCTCGGAACCGAAGATCAGGGAGACACGGTCGGACAGCTCGCTCTCATCTACAAGTGCGACACCGCAGTCGGTGCACACGGTGATACCTTCGCGATATTCATTTTTACATTTGGGACACCAGGGCATTTTTTACCTCCTATACTTCGTAGTCAAGGCATGCTCTGTCACAGGTCACGGCGCGAACATACTTGCCGGCTGCAACATGCTCGGGATGAGTTGCATAGGTCTGCAGAGCCTCTACGGTCTCGAAGCTGGAGATCAGAGCAACGTCACGGTTGGAGCTTGCGAGCTCATTCTTAACTACCTGAATATCAATAGCGCCGGGAACACTTGCCTTGATAGGCTCGAGAAGACTCTTCATCTTCTCGTATGCTTCCTGCTTGTCAACGCCTTCTACAAAATTCCAAAATACAAGATGCTTTACCATGATAATTTTTCCTTTCGAAAAAAGAGATTAGTTGTTGCTTAAATACTCGTCAATGCCCTTTGCTGCGTCCTTGCCGGCACCCATTGCAAGAATAACGGTTGCTGCGCCTGTTACAGCGTCGCCGCCTGCGTAAACGCCTTCCTTGGTTGTCTTGCCGTTTGTCTCGTCAGCTACGATGCACTTCCACTTATTGGTCTCAAGGCCTTCGGTGGTGGAGCTGATCAGAGGATTGGGGGAAGTACCCAGGGACATGATAACGGTGTCTAACTCCATAACGAACTCGGAGTCGGGGATCTCAACGGGACGACGTCTGCCGGAAGCATCGGGCTCGCCAAGCTCCATGCGGATGCACTTCATGCCGGTTACCCAACCCTTCTCGTCAGCGAGGATCTCGGTGGGATTGGTGAGGAGATCAAAAATGATGCCCTCTTCCTTAGCGTGATGAACTTCTTCCACTCTTGCGGGAAGCTCTTCCTCACTTCTTCTGTAAACGATGTGAACCTCAGCACCAAGTCTCAGAGCGGTTCTTGCAGCATCCATAGCAACGTTGCCGCCGCCGACTACCGCTACCTTGTGACCGCGCATGATGGGGGTGGTGGAATTCCCACCGAATCCCTTCATCAGATTGCATCTGGTAAGGTACTCATTTGCGGAGAAAACACCGTTGGAGTTCTCGCCGGGAATACCCATGAACTTGGGAAGACCTGCGCCGGAACCGATGAATACTGCGCTGAATCCTTCCTCCTGCATCAGCTCATCGGTGGTTACGGACTTACCGATAACAACGTTGGTCTCGATCTTAACACCGAGTGCCTTAACGTTCTCGATCTCCTTGGCAACAACTGCCTGCTTGGGAAGACGGAACTCGGGAATACCGTAAACAAGTACGCCGCCTGCCTCATGCAGTGCCTCAAAAATAGTTACGTCGTAGCCCATCTTTGCCAGATCGCCTGCGCAGGTAAGACCTGCAGGGCCGGAACCGATGACTGCAACTTTTTTACCCTTCTTCTCCTTAGCGCCTTCGGGCTTGATGCCGTTCTCTCTTGCCCAGTCTGCTGCGAAACGCTCAAGCTTACCGATGGAGATGGGATCACCCTTGATACCGCGGATACACTTGCCTTCACACTGGCTCTCCTGGGGACATACACGTCCGCATACTGCGGGAAGTGCGCTGGATTCGCTGATGATCTTGAATGCCTCTTCCACGTTGCCTTCCTTGATCTGATTGATAAAACCGGGAATGTTGATGGAAACGGGGCAGCCCTTTACACACTGTGCGTTTCTGCAATTGATACATCTGGAAGCTTCGCACATAGCCTCCTCCATGTTATAACCGAGACAAACCTCCTTGAAGTTGGTTGCTCTCTCCTTGGCATCCTGCTCTCTGACAGGAACTCTGTTTAAAACGTCCATTTTATCCTCCGTTAACTGATTCGTTTATTCTGTATCGACTTATTCGCAGTTGCCGCAGCCGCCGTGATGGGTATCACCCTCGGTCAGGCGAAGCATTGCTCTGCCTTCTTCGGTCTTGTAAATAGTCTGTCTTCTCATAGCCTCATCGAAATTCACTTCGTGACCGTCAAACTCGGGACCGTCAACGCATGCGAATTTAACCTTGCCGCCTACGGTAACACGACAAGCGCCGCACATACCGGTACCGTCTACCATGATAGGGTTAAGGCTTACGATGGTGGGGATCTCAAGCTCCTTGGTAAGGAGGCATACGAACTTCATCATGATCATGGGACCGATCGCGATGCAGAGGTCATACTTGTTGCCGTCTGCAACAAGGTCCTTAATGGTCTGGGTTACCATACCCTTTCTGCCGTAGGAACCGTCATCGGTAGTTACATAGAGATTGCCGGCTACTGCCTCGATCTCCTTCTCAAGGATCAGAAGGTCCTTGGTCTTGCTGCCCACGATCACATCAGCTGCTACGCCGTGCTCATGGAGCCACTTGACCTGAGGGTAAACAGGTGCGGTACCGACACCGCCCGCAACGAACAGGATCTTTTTCTGCTTCAGGGATTCAATATCTTCTTTTACAAGCTCGGAAGGGCAGCCTAAAGGTCCGACGAAATCGTGGAAAGCATCGCCTTCCGCAAGTTCAGCCATCATCTTGGTGCCTGCACCGACTGTCTGGAATACGATAGTTACGGTGCCCTTCTCTCTGTCATAATCACAGATGGTAAGAGGGATTCTCTCTGCAGCCGCGTCCATACGAACAATTACAAACTGTCCGGGCTCACAGCTCTTTGCTACTCTCTTAGCTTCAACCTCCATCAGGTAAATGTTGGTTGTCAGTTCAGATTTTTTGATAATTTTGTACATAATCGACCTTTCTCCCTATTGGGATTCCTCCTGATTCATTTCTTGTAAATTATCAACTAGAGTATAGTTGTTATTACCGTCGTCCTGCAGTGTAAAATACTTGCCTGTGTAGGCGTTCACTGCATAATAATTGCCGGTTCCCGTCAGAATACCTTCCGTATCCTGCAGGATCTCGGAGATGATGTAGTAGTCGTCGCCGTCGATGGTGACAACATAAGTGTAGGTGTACTGATACCTTGCGCCGGTGCTGTCGAAGTGACCGTTCTCATCGATCAGCCTGCCGTTTCGGTAAAAATACTCCATGATCGCGGTCTCAGCCTGTCCCGGCGTGAAATCGGTGCTCAGCTGCAGGGCATACCTGCGCATGGTGATGTCGCTGGTTCGTCCGGAGACGATCTTCGCGAACTTGTAATCGGAACGGCCGAGCGCCAGTAAAATGGGCCCTGTGTAGGGGTAAGATAGGACTGTGGGGTCCGTTCCGTCCAGAGTATAGTAAATGTCCTCATCGTCCTCGTTGATCACCTTGATGTAAGCGGGTCTTGTGTAACTTCCGCTCACCAGATCGATCTTGGGTGCTTCCAGCTCCTCGATCTCAATGTGGTACTCCGCAGTCACGACCTTGGAGCTTGCTCCGCTGTCCTTGACAAAGAACGCTTTTACCACATAGTCGCCGGATTCCAGCACGATGGGTGCCATATAGATTTCGCTGTCGGCTGTGGGCTCGGTGCCATCCATGGTGTAATAGATGGTTCCCGTGCCGTAAGCGGAGATCTTGACTGCCATGGGCTCGTCATAGTAGCCTCCCATAACGGAAAACTCAGGCTCTCTTGCGATGTAATCCTGATAGGCTGCGATGATGGTCTGGTTGTCGCTTGCAAGGATCAGTTCTCTGATCCTCTCAAGATCGTCCTTCTCCTTGTAGAGGGCGATCAGCTTGTTGTAAGCACTCTCCAGCTGCTCTATGGTCGCATTCTCATCGGCTGCGATCTCAAGAAGCTGGTCCTCATATTTCAAGGGGATCTCCTGCCTGTTATAAATGTCAGCTATTGCAAATTTCAGGGAAATGTTCTGCTCATCCAGGGCAAGCGCGCGCTTGTAATGCTTCAGTGACTTTCCGTATTGTTCCGTCCGGTAATACTGTTTTGCCAGTCTGATCTGATGGTCGATATTGTTGTATCTGTAGATCCAGAAGCCGCCGATCACAACAGCGATCAGAACGACTGCGAGAAACAGGTTAAAAAGGGTAAACATCCAAGCGGGCACTCCCTTATCCTGTGTATCCGCCTCAGTCTTTTCTCTCTTTTTCCGGTCTCTTTTCAGGTCCAGAGTAATCTTAGAGAGGCTCTGCTCGATGTTATTCTCAACTTCCGGATCAAAATCGGGAACAATATGAATTTCATGTCCGCATTTCTCGCAATAGAGCGCGCCTTCCGACATGGGCTCATTACAATTCGGGCAATTCATAAAGGATACCTTTTAGGGTTAAAAAGCTACTGCTGCAGGGAAAGGGACTCCACGCAGTTTGCCATCAGCATGGCAATGGTCATGGGACCCACACCGCCGGGAACAGGGGTAATGGCGCTGCACTTGGGCGCAACAGACTCATAGTCAACGTCGCCGCAGAGCTTGCCGTTCTCCATACGGTGGATACCTACATCGATGACGCAGGCACCTTCCTTGACATATTCCGCAGTGATCATCTTAGGCTTGCCGACTGCGACCACAAGAATGTCTGCGCGGCTTGCTACTGCCTTTAAGTCTGCTGTACGGCTGTGCGCAACGGTAACGGTACCGTTCTCGCGAAGCAGAAGCAATGCCATGGGCTTGCCTACGATATTGCTGCGTCCGATAACGACACATTCCTTGCCGGAGATCTCAACGCCGGAACGCTTTAAGAGCTGGATCACACCTGCGGGAGTGCAGGAAACGAAGCCCTTTTTGCCGATGCACAGCGCGCCCACGTTCATGGGATGGAAGCCGTCAACGTCCTTTAAGGGAGAGATCGCATTTAAAACGGGCTCCTCTGCGATGTGTGCGGGCAGGGGCAGCTGCACCAGAATGCCGTTGACATCGGGGCGCTCGTTTAACTCCTGTACCAGTGCAAGGAGTTCCTCTTCGGTGGTCTCCTCGGGAAGCTCGTAAGACAGGGAGCGGATGCCTACTTCCTCACATGCTCTCTTCTTGTTGCGCACATAAACGCTTGATGCGGGGTCTGCGCCCACCTGGATCACAGCAAGGCTGATCTCCTTGCCGGAAGCCTTTAATTCTGCAACCTGTTCTGCCAGTTCGCTCTTGATCTCAGCTGAGATCTTTTTACCGTCAATGATCTGTGTCATGTTAGTTTCTCCTGTTTGCGTTTCTTTCGGAAACACGTATTATTCTGCCTTAGAAAAGTCCGGTGATATTGCCGTCCTCATCCACGTCGATGTTGAATGCTGCGGGTGCCTTGGGAAGACCGGGCATGGTCATAACGGTGCCGGTAAGTGCAACCACAAAGCCTGCGCCTGCGTTCACATAAACCTCTCGCACGTTCATCTCAAAGCCTTCGGGTCTGCCGAGCAATGTCTGATCGTCGGACAGGGAATACTGGTTCTTGGCCATACATACGGGTAAGCTGCCGAAGCCAAGCTCCTCGATCTTCTTTAGCTGCTTTAACGCTGCGGGTGCAAAAGCAACACTGCCTGCGCCGTAGATCTCCTTTGCGATGGTCTCGATCTTTGCCTTGATGGGAAGATCCAGCTCGTAGAGGGGCTTAAACTCGCTCTTCTTATTCTCGATGGTAGCAAGCACCTTCTCGGCAAGCTCTACGCCGCCTTCGCCGCCCTTTTCCCAGACGCGTGCAAGCGCGAACTCACAGTCTCTCTCCTCGCAGAACTCCTTGATGAAAGCAACCTCAGCATCGGTATCGGTGATAAAGGAATTCAGGGTCACAACTACGGGAACACCGTATTTCTGAACATTCTCGATATGCTTCTCAAGGTTCACGATACCCTTTTTCAGGGCTTCAAGATTCTCGGTGCCAAGTTCTGTCTTGGGAACACCGCCGTTGTATTTCAGTGCCTTTACGGTAGCTACAAGGACTACTGCATCGGGCTTTAAGCCTGCGTAGCGGCACTTGATGTCAAAGAACTTCTCGGCGCCTAAGTCTGCACCGAAACCTGCCTCTGTGATCACATAATCTGCGATCTTCAGGGCAGTCTTGGTTGCGCGCACGGAGTTGCAGCCGTGTGCGATATTGGCAAAAGGACCGCCGTGAACCAGAGCGGGTGTATGCTCCAGAGTCTGGATCAGGTTGGGCTTGATGGCATCCTTTAAAAGGGCTGCCATGGAGCCTACTGCCTTAAGATCCGCTGCGGTAACAGGCTTACCTGCATAGTTGTAAGCGACAACGATGCGTGCAAGTCTCTCCTTCAGATCCTTCATATCGTCAGCCAGGCAGAGGATCGCCATGATCTCGCTGGCAACGGTAATTACAAAATGGTCTTCTCTCACTACGCCGTCGGTCTTGCCGCCCATGCCGACGATAATGTTGCGAAGTACTCTGTCGTTCATGTCAAGGCAGCGCTTCCACACGATCTGCTTGGGATCGATGCCCAGCTCATTGCCCTGCTGAATGTGATTGTCAAGCAGAGCTGCCAGCAGGTTGTTGGCGGAAGTGATTGCATGGAAATCACCGGTAAAATGCAGGTTCAGATCCTCCATGGGAACTACCTGAGAGTAGCCGCCGCCTGCAGCACCGCCCTTGATGCCGAAGCAGGGACCCAGAGAGGGCTCGCGCAGTGCGATGGCTGCCTTCTTGCCCAGCTTGCCGAACGCCTGGCCTAAGCCGACACTGATGGTGGTCTTGCCCTCACCTGCGGGGGTGGGGTTGATCGCAGTCACAAGGATCAGCTTGCCGTCGGGAGCGTCTTTTACCTTCTCCAGCGCGCTGTC
>JAZULD010000018.1:0-4961 GCA_045643625.1 Acetatifactor sp.
ACGAGAGCATCCTTGCAGAGGCCGAGCTTCTCACCAAAGATCCCGACTTTAAGGGCTATATCCACGATGTGGGTGGTCCCACTGCCAATTTCAGACATCCTTCCTGTCAGAAACAGATGACCAAGGGCGTCTGCAAGAACAAGCAGTGCCTCTTCCCCAAGCCCTGTCCCAATATGAAGGTGGACCACAGCGATTATCTTGCTTTGCTTCGCAAGCTTCGCGCCCTTCCCGGTGTGAAAAAGGTATTTATCCGCTCCGGTATCCGCTTTGACTACCTCCTTGCGGACAAGGACGATACATTCTTCCGAGAGCTGGTAAAACACCATGTCAGCGGCCAGTTAAAGGTCGCTCCCGAACATATTTCCGACAATGTACTGCGTCTGATGGGCAAGCCCGAGAATGCTGTCTATGAGCGCTTCCAGGCCAAATACAAGCAGTTGAATGAGAAGAGCGGCAAGGACCAGTTCCTGGTTCCCTACCTGATGAGTTCCCATCCCGGCTCCACCCTGAAGGAGGCTGTTGAACTGGCCGAATACATCAGAGACTTAGGTTACATGCCCGAGCAGGTGCAGGATTTCTATCCCACACCCTCAACCGTATCAACTGTCATGTATTACACCGGTCTGGATCCCAGGACGGGAGAGAAGGTCTATGTGTGCCGAAGCCCTCATGAGAAAAATCTTCAGCGCGCCCTGATCCAGTACCGCAATCCTGCCAATTATGACCTTGTTTTTGAGGCTTTGATGAAGGCAGGACGTCAGGATCTCATCGGTTTCGGTCCTAAGTGCCTGATCAAGCCCAGAGGAATCGGTCGACTGGATAAGTCAACGGATAATTCGGGTAGTAGGAGTAAGAACGAAAGAAACTCTGCCGGCAAGGCTCGAAACGAACGTAATAGACCCACCGTCAAACGCGGTGACAATGCCCCCACCAAAAAGAAATCCATCCGTAACGTTCACAAGAAGAAAGGTTGATCGCTATGAATATTGCCATTATCACAGGAGCGTCCTCCGGAATCGGCAGAGAATTCGCTCTGCAGATGGACGAAGCCTTCCCCGAGATCGACGAATTCTGGCTCCTTGCCAGACGCCGTGACAAGCTCATGGAATTGAAAAACAGACTGAAGCACAAATGTCTGATCTTTGGCATGGATGTGACCAGAGATGCGCAGCTTGACCTGCTTACCGACATTGTGAAGGAGCAGAAGGCCAACGTTGCCATGCTGATCAACTGTGCGGGCTACGGAATCATGGGTTCTTTTGCCGATCAGGATCTGGACGGTCAGCTTGGCATGATCCGCGTCAACTGTGAAGCCCTCACAAATATGACTCACAAGATGCTTCCTCATATGTCCGCAGGCAGCCGCATTATTCAGATGGCATCCTCGGCAGCATTTTTGCCCCAGCCCGATTTTGCTGTATATGCGGCAACCAAGAGCTATGTGCTCAGTTTTTCCAGAGCTCTGAACGAAGAACTGCGCAGCAGAGGCATCAGCGTTACCGCAGTATGTCCCGGTCCCGTTGAAACGCCCTTTTTTGATATCGCTGAACGCGACGGACATACACTTGCCATCAAGAAATACACCATGGTACGCCCCGAGCGCGTGGTAAAACAGGCTCTTTCAGACAGTGATGCCCGCAAGGCAATGAGCGTCTGCAGCCTGCCCATCAAGGGCTTCCATGTTTTGACCAAGGCTGTTCCCCACAGTCTGATTCTGAAAGTCATGAATAAGATGAAAAAAGATTAGAACAGGAGAGAAGCAATGCAGCTTGTACGAATGTTTTCCACCGAAAATGCCAAGGGAACCCGCAATTACTTAAGTTCCCAGAAAAAATATGAGATCATGAGGACCGCGCTTTACTTCGGTATTTCCTTTGCCCTGCTGGCCGCAGGCTGGATCACTACCGGTTCCAAGGTCAATCTTCTGACCATTGTAGCCGTACTTGGCTGTCTCCCCGCCAGCAAGAGTCTGGTAGGCACCATTATGTTCCTTCGCCAGAAGAGCTGTTCCGAGGCAAATGCAGAGCGCGTTGCCAAGGCTTCCGAGGGTCTGGACACTCTGTTCGATATGGTGTTTACCTCCTACGATAAGACCTTTCAGGTGGCACATATGGCCGTAAAAGGCAATACAGTTTGCGGTTTTTCCGAGGATCCCAAGTTTGACGAACAGGCTTTTATCAAGCATATCGATCCTATTCTCAAGGCTGACCGCTTCCGCGATGTGACCGTCAAGGTCTTCAAGGACTGCGGCAAATACTGCGACCGTCTGGCCCAGCTTCGTGAAGTAAACGCGGAAGAAGGCAACACAGGCGGAATTATCGCGACTTTAAAGAGCGTGTCTCTGTAAAACGGAGGAACTATGCAGCAGATCACCATCGGAAGCAATCAGGCCGGACAGCGATTTGACAAATTCCTGCACAAATATCTGCCAAACGCAGGCAGCGGCTTCCTCTACAAAATGCTCCGCAAAAAGAATATTGTGTTAAACGGCGGAAAAGCTGACGGCAAAGAGATCCTTGCAGTCGGCGACGAGGTGAAGACTTTTTTCTCCGATGAGACATTTGCCATGCTGTCAGGCAAATCCGCTGATACAGATTCAAATGTCGATGTGTCCGAATATACCAAAGCTTATGAAGCCATCAAGGGCGTTAAAGTGCTCTATGAGGATGACAATGTCCTGATACTGAACAAGCCCGCAGGTGTGCTGACGCAGAAGGCAGAAGGCAATGACTTATCCTTAAACGAGTACCTGATCGGGTACCTGCTTCACTCAGGAGCAATTACTGCAAATGAGCTTGCTACCTTTCATCCATCCGTCTGCAACCGCTTAGACCGAAACACTTCAGGCATCGTGCTCTGCGGCAAGTCCCTTGCCGGTTCACAGGCTTTAAGCGCAAGCATCAAAGACAGATCCGTAAGAAAGTTCTACTATACCGTCTGCCGCGGCAAGATCACAGGTTCCGTGCACTTAAAGGGTTATCTCTTAAAGGATGAGCGCACCAATACCGTGAAGATCAGCCGCAGCGAGATACCGGGAAGCAGCCCCATTCAGACGATCTACAAGCCCGTAAAAAGCAACGAACGATTCACTATGCTGGAAGTTGAACTGATCACAGGTAAGACGCATCAGATCAGAGCGCACCTTTCCTCCGACGGTCATCCCATTCTCGGTGACCGCAAGTACGGCAATGCTTCCGGGGATGATTTTGGTTTAAAATATCAGCTGCTCCATGCAGCAAGGATCGAATTTCCCGCCTGCGAAGGCGTTTTATCACCTCTTTCCGGTAAGACGATAGAGGCAGAACTGCCCCAGACTTTTCAGAATGTACTTCATAAAGCGGGGCTTAACGATTAAATAAAGCAAAGAAATTTTCGTACTATTTGTACAGAAACATTTGTAAAGAAACTATATCAGGAGACACCATGGCTACCTGGAATTCAAGAGGTCTTCGAGGTTCCACCTTAGAGGACATGATCAACAGGACAAATGAAAAATATCATACAGCCGGGCTGGCGCTCATTCAGAAGATCCCCACACCCATCACGCCCTTAAAGATCGACAAACAGAACAAACAGATCACGCTTGCCTATTTTGAGCAGAAGAGTACCGTTGACTACATCGGGGCTGTGCAGGGTCTTCCTGTGTGTTTTGACGCCAAGGAATGCGCTGCGGACACCTTTGCGCTTCAGAATATCCATCCCCATCAGGTGGAGTTCATGGAGGATTTCGAGAAGCAGGGCGGCGTCGCATTTTTCCTGATCCATTACACCCACAAGAATGTGCTGTATTACCTGCCCTTCGAGCACTTTAAGTTCTTCTGGGACAGGGCAAATGAGGGCGGACGCAAGAGTTTCCGCTATGAGGAGCTCAATCCCGACTTTATTATTACCGCACGAAACGGCCTTCTGGTGCCTTATCTGGATGCACTGAAGAAGGACTGTGAAGAGCGTGAAATATAGGAAAAACCTGAGAAAATTATTTACTTGACAGTTTGGCAGGTCTTTGATATAGTATGTATGTTTTAGCGTGGTAGCGAATTAGCACTCTACCATGCTAAAGCGAAAATAAAGCAGTTATTCCCATGTAAGACCTACGAAAGGCAATTTATGAGCAAGAAATTATTACACACACCCGAAGGTGTCAGGGACATATACGGACGTGAATACGCAAGAAAGCTTCTTGTGGAGCATGTGCTTCATGACAAGCTGGAAGCTTACGGCTACTGCGACATTCAGACCCCCACCTTCGAGTTTTTTGATGTTTACAGCAAGGAGATCGGTACCACACCCAGCAAGGAACTGTACAAGTTCTTTGACAAAGAGGGCAATACTCTGGTACTGCGTCCCGATTTTACCCCTTCCATCGCACGCTGTGCAGCCAAGTATTTCATGGAGGAGACAGATCCCATCCGTTTCCAGTACAAGGGCAATACCTTTACCAACACCAGCAATCTGCAGGGTAAGTTAAAGGAAGTGACCCAGCTTGGCGTGGAACTGATCAACGATCCCGGCGTGGAAGCTGATGCTGAGATGATCAGCATGGTAGTTGAGAGTTTAAAATGTCTCGGTCTTGAGCGTTTCCAGGTCACCATCGGCGAGGTAGAGTTCTTCAAGGGCATCTGCGAGGAGGCAGGTCTTGACGAGGAGACCGAATCCGAGCTTCGCACCAATATTTCCGCCAAGAATTATTTCGCAACCATGGAGCTGTTAAAGGACCGCGCGGTGGCCGAGCCCTACAGATCCGTATTCCTGCAGCTGGCAGATATGTTTGTAGACCTTGATTCCCTTCAGGCAGCCAAAGAGAAGGTCAGCAATGAGCGCTCCTTAAAGGCTATCGAGCGTCTGGAGCAGCTCTCCGAGCAGCTGAAGATCTACGGTGTGGATGAGTATGTTTCCTTCGATCTCGGCATGCTCAGCAAGTACAAATACTATACCGGTGTGATCTTCAAGGCATTTACCTA
>JAZULD010000019.1:0-8019 GCA_045643625.1 Acetatifactor sp.
ATATGCAG
Organism: Acetatifactor sp.; assembly: GCA_045643625.1. Taxonomy (GTDB): domain Bacteria; phylum Bacillota; class Clostridia; order Lachnospirales; family Lachnospiraceae; genus Acetatifactor. The sequence continues at coordinate 9 of JAZULD010000019.1, forward strand.
GTGGAGCGGTTTTCTTCTCCTGTGGAAATGCCCAAAGCGGATACGGAGTTCATTCGAATATGAGAGCAAACGGATCTCTGCGCATAGTATTGTTGTGCATGGCTTTCTGCCTTCTTCTTACAGGATGCAGTGCCGCAGGTATAAGCGTCAGCGGTCAGGCTGAACTGCAGGCCACGGCATCCGAGCAGGAAAACAAAGGTACGGCACAGAAGCCGCCGGAAGGAGCAATATCGTATATTCTGCCTGATCTGAATATGCAGTTGAATAGCGAAAAAGCAGGAGCCGAGGAGCATGACATGATATTACAGATGAAAATTGGAAGTACAGATGTTTCCGTAGATTGGGAAGACAACGAGTCTGTAGAAGCACTGAGAGCTTTGTGTCAGGATGAATCTTTGACGATTCAGATGTCCATGTACGGTGGCTTTGAGCAGGTCGGCCCTATCGGACAGAGCATTCCCAGAGAGGACGTACAGACGACAACACAGGCGGGAGATATTGTGCTGTATTCCGGAAATCAGATCGTGGTATTTTATGGATCAAACTCCTGGGCTTACACCGGACTTGGCCATATCAGCGACAAATCCGCGCAGGAAATGGCGGAACTGTTGGGAAGCGGTGACGTAACGATCACGATTGAGAAAGGGAGTTTGTGCCCGGAAGAATGACGCCCGAGCTCCATAACCACAAAACAAATAGCGTACAGACAAAGGGCGGCTCATTCGTTTTGAGCCGCCCTTCGAGGTTTATATGTTTATTTTTACAACAATTCGGCAAGATTCTCGCCGAATTATCGAAGTGTGCCGGTAACGTTAGGGGTCTCGCCGCGGAAGGTAATATCGATGCTTCCCATGGCTGCTTCGGCGCAGATCTCCACGTCGGAGCCATTGTCGATGTGCTTCTCGTGAGACAGTCCGGAGTAGCTGTCGCCTCCCAGAGTAATACTGCCTGCAGCACTCTCCAGCTTATAGTTGTAATCGCTCTCCCTGCAATTTAACTGCATGTCGATGGAACCCATGGCAACCTCAAGCTCTGCCTTGTCACGAACATCACCCTTCATCTGAAGGGAACCGAGACCGACTTCAGCGTTCAGATCGTCCACGTTCATATCCAGAAGCTGGATCTCGCCCATTCCAACCTCAGCGTTCAGTCTCTCACCCGCAATATGCTCGATCTCCACAGCACCTGCGCCGACCTCAATGTTAAGATCGTATGCGTACAGCTCCTGCGCCTCGATGAGACCTGCGCCCAGGGAGACCTTTGCCTGCTCAAAAACAAAGTTCTCGGGAACGTACACCTTGATAAGAGCCGCATCGGCTTTGCCGAAGGAAAGAAGGTTGATATTGACGGTACCTGTTTTTACGGAGTAGATATGAAGGATCTCGTCCTCCACGAAAGCCTGCAGCTTGTTGATATTGGAAGCTTCGGCATAGAAACGGTTATCTCCGGAAGGAATCAGCACGAGCTTGCAGCCGCCCACTTTGATATCAATGCTCGCCACATCGCTGCCGAAGTCTGTCTTGTCCATGGTTCCCTTGTAGGTCACCTGATTGGGGCGGAAAATACTCTTCTCATCGATGTCGAAGCCTGCACTGTGGCTGTCATGTGTATCGTGTGTCTCGCTGCTGTGGCCGAAACTATAGCTGTTGTTATGGCCGTCTGTGGCGCTGTCGTGAGATTCGCTGTTTCCATGGCCGATCACAGTAATGCCCCAGTTCGCAAGATGTCCGAGATTCAGCTGAACTTTGCCGTCTGTAACCTCCTCTACCACCTCAGAGACCACGCCTCTGCCGATTCCCAAGCCTGCAGGCACTGCGATCAGAAGTCCTGCAAGGATCAGGATCGCTGCGGTGATTCCACATATCTTCATAAACTTTTTCATACTGTTGTCTCCTTTTTACCAAAACATTTCTTCCAAAGCTTCACAAGACCCTTCCAGATCATGGGGGTCAGGATACCTGCAAGCAGCACGGTCAGCATTGTCGCTGCCAGGCAGATGCCCGCACACAAAAGGGCGATGCCGATGACGCAGATGCCGACGATGGGGGATATCACCATGCATGCGAAACCGACCACAAGAAGCACGAGCGCTGCCACCAGACAGCCGATGGCTGCCGAACCGCAGCCTACGATGATGCCGAACCATGCGCAGATGATGCCAAACAGTGTGCCGATCACTCCAAGCACCACAGGCACCCATACAGGGCTTGCAAGCACCGCTAAGATCACGATCACTGCGATCCAACCGGGTGTAAGACCCTTGCCGGAAGGGCTCTGCTCCTCCTGCTTCTTACTTTGAACGTTCTCATAGGGCACTACATTGGCGCCTCTTCGGCTCTCGCTGCGGAAATTCTCCTCATTATAGGAAGCATTACCGCCAAGATCTCTCTTAATGTTCTCCGCTACCTTGGCGGGATTGCCGAGGGCTTCGATCACCTGCTGCTCGTTCTCGGCGCCCGCATCGTCAAAGTAGTCATTATAATATTGCAGCGCCTCCGCGCGCTCTGCAGCGGGGATCGTCTGCAGCAGACTCTCCAGCTGTCTCATGAATTCATTTCTGCTCATATTCTCTAAATCTCCTCATTTCCGAAATCGATCTTTCCCTCAAACATGGCTGTCACCTTGTCCGAGTATCTGCGCCACTCCGCTTCGTAGAGCTGCAGCTGGGCCCAGCCTCTTCCCGTTACTTTATAGTAGCGTCTGTTGCGGCCTGCGCACTCCATGTCGTACACCTCAAGGCATTCGTCCTTCTGCAATCGTCTGAGCACCGGGTACAAAGTGGACTCGGACAGCTCAATGACCTGACGCACATCCTGGGTGATCTTGTACCCGTAGGTCCCTTCCGGTTCCTTGGATACTACAGCCAGGACGATCGCATCCAGCAATGCTGCACCTGTGTTAAAAACCATGCAATCACTCCTTTACTGATATGTATATGTCTTACTGTGATGTTCATTATACGCCAAACAATACTATACGAGATATAATATTGTTCGTTGCACATACTATATCGCGTATAATATGCCTTGTCAATACAGTTTACAATTTTTTTAGGAAAATATCAGGGCTGCCGGTGATGAAGCGCCAATTCCCCTCCGTCCTTTTCAAAAATGCCCATTTTGGTTGACATAACCACTATTATTGGGTTACATAAAGCCATTGACCGAGCCGGTATCACTGCAATTTCACCGCCCAATTGCAGGATCCGGCCCCAAAATGAGTCAAATGTCGCATTTTAGGTGATTTTCGTGTCTTATCCACTGTATCCACAGAGTTATCCACAGTTTGTGGACTGTCATTTATGGAATTCTGACCGTCATTCTACTGAAATCGAGTGTCATATTCTCATTTTTCAGGCGTCATTTCCTTCGTTTTCGCCAAAAGGCATAAAAAAATATGTTAACATATTTTGTTAACATATTTTTCTTTTCATTTATTCAGTTGTGAAATCAGTTCTCGTATTTTTCCCAGGAATCCCAAAAACGCTCCAAACGTGCCGAAAGAGTACCCACATTCACGGCCTCAATATTACGCCACTCACGAGGGAAGAGTCTGGAGTAGGAAATCTGTAAGAAACGCTCGTCCAGCAGAACGATCACGCCCACATCCTCCACCGTGCGGATCACGCGGCCGGCAGCCTGAAGGACCTTGTTCATACCGGGGAAGCGATAAGAATAATCGAAACCATTGTCGCCGCGAAGCTCGAAATACTCTCGCAGCAGTTCACGTTCGAAGCAGACCTGAGGCAGACCGGTTCCGACGATGATCGCACCGATCAGGCTGTCGTTCTTCAGGTCGATGCCCTCGCCGAAGATGCCGCCCAGCACGCAGAAGCCGATCAGGGACTGCTCGCGCCACTCAATGTCCATGTTGATCACACCGGAGAGGTCGTAATCGACGTTTCCTCTGAAGTGCGCCAGGAATTCCTCGCGGTCTTCCTCCGTCATGACCTCCTTCTGGAGGATGCATTCGCTGTCCGTATCGGCAAAACCTGCAGAATATGCCTCGTAGATCTTCTTTAAGAAGGAGTAGGAGGGGCAGAAAACCATATAATTGCCCCGTCTGGCAGCCACAGTCTCATGAATATAGGCTGCAATTCTCGAATATTCCTCCTCGGAACGCCTTGTGTACTTGCTTGTGACGTCCTCGGCGATGAAAATTCCCCGTTTTTCAGGGTCAAACACGCTCTTCGCGTACACTTCGTAGTCGGATGCCTCTCCGCCGAGCAGCGCCTTGTAGTATTGAATGGGCAGCATGGTGGCGGAAAACAGGATGGAACTGCGACCCTTCTTCATGCATTCCGCAAGATTCCTGCTCGGGTCCACGCAGAAAAGCTTGATCATGAAGCTTCCGTCCTCACCCAGCTGGGTGTAGGTAACGTAGTTCTCATCCCGCAGCTCATTGATATAAAGGAAATGGGAGATCTTGAAATAGAGGTCCAGCACCGTATCCCTTGCGGGGTCCTTCTCGTCCTCCTCCAGATACTCTCCCATAGCGTTGTTCAGTCGAAGCAGTGCATTGGTGAGCGCGTCGAATTCTACGATCTTCCGACAGTTCTCGCAATCTCTCTTCAGGAAGAGCATCTCCCTGTTGGCCCTGTCCAAATGGAAGCAGACCTTCTCGGCAAGGGACGCCTTCTCACTGATCTTCTTCCTCTTTCCACGTTCTGATATGCCTTCCTCCGCCCCGTCGGGAGCTTCAAAAACGCTGTCCGGATCGGTCAATGTTTTTTCCATCACATCGTTTGACACTCCTGTCAGTTCCAAGCTCATCTGCCCGGAAACGCCCTTTTTACGGGACTTTTTCAGACTTTCTGACAGAATTGTCTTCTTCAGAATCTGCTTGCATGCAAGGAATTCCTCCTTGACAAGCTCTGCGCTGTACATCTCGCGGCCTCTCTCTAAGAGATTGTGCGCCTCGTCGATGAGGAAGAGGTAATCTCCGCCGGTTCCGTCCGCGAAAAAGCGCTTCAGGTACACGTGCGGATCGAAAAGATAATTATAATCGCCGATGATTCCGTCGGCGAACAGACTCATATCAAGTCCCAGCTCAAAGGGACAGACCATGTGCTTCCTCGCATGTTCCTCCAGGCATTCTCTGGTGAAGCTCTCCTCGGAGTTAAGAAGCTCATACATGGCATCGTTGATCCTGTCGTAGTGGCCCTTGGCATAAGGGCAGGCTGCCGGGTTGCACTCGACCTCATCCATGAAGCACATCTTCTCCTTGGCGGTGAGATAGATGCTCTTGAAGCGAAGTCCCTCCTCACGCAGAAGCGCAAAGGTGTCCTCCGCCACGGTCCCCGTGATGGTCTTGGCGGTCAGATAGAAAAGCTTCTCTCCCATGCCCTTTCCCATAGCCTTCAGGGCAGGGAAAACCGTGGAAACCGTCTTGCCAACGCCTGTGGGCGCCTCCAAGAACAGTTTCCTGCCGTGATAAATGGTGCGGTACACGCTCGCCGCCAGGTCCTTCTGGCCGTCTCTGTAGGGGAAGGGGAACTCCAGCTCCTCGATGCTTCTGTGTCTGATCTGTCCCCACTCCCAGGTGTAATCTGCCCATTTTCTGTATTCGTTCACCAGGGAATCGAACCATTCCGTCAGTTCCTTTAAGGTGAAAGTCTCATAAAAATAGCGGATCTCCTCCGTCTCCATGTGGCAGTAGGTCATGCGCACGGTGACTTCCTTCGCACCCCTCTTACTGCCGTAGATGAAGGCGTAGCACTTGGCCTGCGCAAGATGTAAGGGTCTCGGAGCCTGCATCTTCATCAGATCCCTGTAGGTACCCTTGATCTCATCCACAGTAATGCCGTCCGCATTGTCAATGATGCCGTCGGCTCTGCCTTCCAGCACCAGCGTATAATGCTCCGTCGGAAGGGCATAACGAAGGCGCACCTCAGCCTGATAATCCGCGCCCATTCTGCGCTGGATCATCCGGTGGATGCGTCCGCCTTCCTGCATGGCATTCTCTGCGCCTCCCTGGAATCTGTTGTCGATATCCCCTCTGCGCAGAATGAATTCCACCAGGCCTCTGACCGATATTCTGATCTCTTCTCGTACTTCCGGATACTGGTCCTGCATGGTAAATGAATGCTCCGTTGTCTTTAAATTCATCCTACAGGAAAAGTTTAAATCATCTTGCGAGGGTAGTCAAACGTGATCTGCGTTCTTCTCCTTTTCCCCTATCGAAACTCTGTCATGTAGGGTCTGAAGCGCAGGGGCATCAGGTTGCGCTGAAGCGAGGGGTTCCTGCGGTCCGCGATGGCGATCTTCTCGCAGAAGAAGCGGAAGTACTCCGCATAGCGCAGCTCTTCCTCCGTCCGCTTCACCCCTGCCAGATAATCCTCCGCGCGCTCACCTCGCAGGAGATACCACTGCTTGCCCGCGGGATGCAGTCCGAACAGCTCTCTGCGCTCGTCATAGATGGCAAAATGCTCCATGGGGAAGCGGTCCGCGAAATGAGGCATCAGAAAAGGCAGCACATCATTCTTGGGACCGATCCTTGCAAAGAGGATCCCCGCCTCCAGCTCCTCAAAGCGCACAAATCCGCGCAGGTGACACTCCTCGTTGCCCACGTTTCCGGACAGTTCATAGGCCCTGCGCACCTTGGGGTCCGCCAGGGCATCAAATAGGCGGTTCCTGCCGCAGTTCGATCGAAGCCCCGCAGCGATGGTGTGAAAGATCACATCCGCCTTCTCCTCACAGCAGGAGGCGGCAGCAAGACAGATTCGCAGGTAATCATCCTCGCCGAAACGGGCAAGGATGGTGCGCTCCACCTTCCCCGCAAGAACAGGGTCCGGCACAACGTCCCGCTGCTCCTTAAACAGGTCATATTCCCCGCCGACCGTCAGTTCAGCGCGGTCCGGGGCATTTTTCTCAAGATATGCCATATAGACTCCCGTCAGGATACCCTCCAGAGAGTCCTCACAGCGGTATAGAACCATTTTTGGCCCCTTTCTGCATAATTTATACGCAATTAGCTATAAAGCGGCTGTTTGGGGCAAATACAGCGTCTCCTGCATTCTGTCGTCAAAGAGTGACAGCTGCCTGTAGGTCATGTTATCGGTTCCCAGCATGATCCGCTGCTTCCTGTCGGTGAGGCACAGCGTCAGCTCGTTCTCGTCCAGCTTCACAGGGTACAGCTGTCTGCCGCCGCAGGATAGGAAATACGCCGCGCGCTTCATCACGACGCCGATCTTCTTCAGGTCGTTATGATCGAGCTTGCCCCATCTTCTGGCAGCCACGATGCGCTTCGCGCTCTTCACCCCGACTCCCGGCACACGAAGCAGCGTCTCGTAGGACGCCGTCATGACCTCCACCGGGAAGAATTCCGGATGACGCACCGCCCAGTCCTCCTTGGGGTCCAGCAGCACATTGAAAAAAGGTCTTCTCTCGTCCAGAAGCTCCCCTGCCTTAAACCCGTAGAAGCGCAGCAGGAAATCAGCCTGATACAGACGGTGTTCGCGCAGAAGCGGCGGTCCTCCCGGCAGAGCCGGCAGGCTCTTATCCTCCGTCACCTTCACGAAGGCGGAGTAAAAGACGCGCTTCAGCTCGAACCTGTCGTAGAGATTCTCCGCCACATTAATGATCTGATAATCGCTCTCGGGCGTCGCACCGATGATCATCTGGGTAGACTGTCCTCCGGGAACGAATCTGGGCGCGTGGCGGTAAAGAGCAACCTCGTTCTTATTCACATCGATACCGTTCTGGATCTGGCGCATGGGCGTCAGGATCGTCTTGCGGTGTTTGTTGGGCGCAAGACTCTTCAGTCCCTCCGCGGTGGGCAGTTCCAGATTCACGCTCATGCGGTCCACCAGAAAGCCCGTGGCACGGATCACCTCGGCGTCCGCACCCGGGATGGCCTTCACATGAATATACCCGTTAAAACCGTAGGTCTTACGCAGCAGAAAGACCGTGCGGTAGATCAGTTCCATGGTAAATGTAGGATCGATCAGCACGCCGGAGCTAAGAAAAAGTCCCTCGATGTAATTCCTCCGGTAAAACTGCATGGTCAGCGT
>JAZULD010000020.1:0-10396 GCA_045643625.1 Acetatifactor sp.
CTGGTCCATGGGGACGGAAGAGAGGAGATCATCTCCCTGCCTGCAGAGCTCCCCGATGAAGAGGGCGGCGTGACCGTTAAGAAGGATGTCACAGGTCTTCTTCGCATGGGCGATGTGCTCAGCCTGCAGACCTACCGTCAGGAGACAGTGGTATGCTCGGACGGTCTGGTCGTATTTGAGTCCAACACAACTCCTCTGCGCAGGCAGGTCATGTATTACAACAAGCAGATCATCAGTCTTCCTCACGCTTCCGGCGTGGAAGAGATCTCGATCAGGGTCGCAAACAGCGACAGCGGCACACTCTCCCTGCCCGATGTCTTCTACGGCACCTATAGGGCTGCGAGAAACGACCTGATCATCACCGATATCGTGACTCTGCTCACTCTGATCATTCTGATCATTCTGTGCTTCGTGGTATTCGTCACCTGGCTGACCTGTATCATCAACAAGCTCGAGTCCGTCCGCGTGCTGGATCTGGCCGTTTTCATTATGACCGGTATTTTCTGGGGCTATGCGGATTCCAATATCGCAGCTCTGTCCGGACTTCCTCAGGAATTCTTGGGTCTCCTGACCTATCTGTCCCTGATGGCGCTTCCCATTCCGATCTGTCATTTCGTATGGATCAGCTGCGGAAGAAAATACAACAGCTTACGCATCATGTCCTATATCTGTGAAGCAAATATGATCGTGCAGGTCGTTTTAAGCTTTTTCGGTGTGTTCCAGATCCATGACACCATGTATCTGAATCATGCACTGATCCTGATGGTGATCATCAACTGCGTAGTCTGCATCAGCAGGGAGAGAGGACGCTTCAACAGCGCCGACACCCGCATCCTGCAGTACGGTGTCGTATTCTTAAGTGCGATGTCCGTGTTATCCGTTCTGATCTACTGGAGAGTGGGCGGTTTTTACTATCGCAGCTGCATGCTGATCGGTATTTTCGTCTTCTCCCTGATCATGTTTATCTACGTGCTGGCGCTGTACTCCAGTAAGCTGCACGACATTCAGTTAAAAGAGGCTGAGGGCCGAATTCACGAACAGCTGGCAATGTACGACGCCCTGACCGGTCTGCCCAACCGCCGCTCCTTCGAGAACAAGCTGGAGGAGATCGAGCAGATGGACAGCAGCGTTCTGAAGAGAGCGGAGCTGATGATCCTGGATGTAAACGGTCTGAAGATCGTCAACGACCAGTTCGGCCACAACGCAGGTGATGACCTGATCATCACCGCAGGCCGTGTGATCAGCCAGACCTTCGCTAAGGAAGGCAGCTGCTACCGAATCGGCGGCGACGAGTTCGCTGTCATTATGACCGAGCACATCGTTCCCGTAAGCACTTACGAGAGGGAACTTGATGAAAATATCGAGACAGCCAATAAGGGCTCTCTCTGGAAACTGTCCGTCGCAAGGGGCTGCAGCAGCCTGATCAATGATTTTGACGTGCGCAAGAGCATCAGCGACTGGAAGCAGGAAGCGGACGTTAACATGTACCGCAACAAGGTGTCCATGGCAGGTTCCCAGAACCGTGACAGAGCCAAGGATCTAAACGACGTCATCAACTGTATCATCTCCACCATCGAGGCAAAGGACTTCTACACCGCAGCTCACTCCGAGCGTGTGCGTGAGCTCTCCTGCGTCATCGCCGAGAAGCTGGGTCTGAGCGGCTCCACCATCTTAAACATCGAGATGTCCAGCAGGCTTCACGACATCGGTAAGGTCGGCATCCCGGACGACGTTCTTCGCAAGCCCGGCAAGCTCTCCGATGAGGAGTATGAGATCATCAAAAAACACTGCCGCATCGGTGCGGGCATCCTGTCACAGGCCAAGGGCATGCAGGAGATCGCCAACATCGTGCTGCATCACCACGAGCGCTGGGACGGCACCGGCTATCCCGACGCCCTGAAACAGAACGAAATTCCTCTCGAATCCAGAATCATTGCAGTGGCGGACTCTATCGACGCGATCACTTCCAAGCGTGTCTACCGTGACAGAATGTCCGTGGACGATTGCCGTGAAGCTATCCAGAAAAATGCAGGCATCATGTACGATCCCGCCGTTGTGCAGATCGTAATGGAACACTGGTCCGATATCGTCGACATTATTCTGCTGCATCCCAAGCAGCTGGTTGATAACAGAGAAGAGCAGGAATTTAAGGGACTTTTTGCAAATGTATAAAAAAATAACGAGCTCTCTGCCGGGCTGGATCGCCGTACTGTGCGTTCCCCCGGTACTGCTCCAGATGATGAGCATCAACTTCATAGGAACAAGACCGGCAGCGGCTGTTTTTCTGCTGCTTGATTTTGTGCTGCTCATGTATCACAGGCTTTACAGGGAGACCATGGTCCTGCTGCCGCTGGGCTTCATCCTCTGGATGGAGTGCTCCGGGGTGTTTGCCGGTGAAGATCTGATGAAGGTCTTTGGCGGCCGCCTTGCCAGATGCTGGTATCTGGGCCTCTTTGCATTTCTTGCCGCATATATCGCCGGCCGGAATGCAAGAAAACGTTTATTTATGGGCTTTTCCGCTGTGACAGGCATCGTCTGCAGCGCAAGCTTCGTGTACTTTATCGTGAACGCGGTGACCGGACTGATCACAGGCGTAAACGACGCCGGTCTGCCCGGCATCTTCATCAACGGACGACTGCGCGCCCTGGGCAACGCCAACGTGCTGGGCACCGTGGCGGCGGCAGCCTTCGCAGCGTCGGTGTTCTTCTTCATCAGCCTGAAAAATGATGAAGACTTATCCGACAGAAAGCGAAACGTATTTACAGGCATTGTCCGCATCGCGGCAGTGCTCTGTGCGATCATCTGTCTTGTGACCGTAAGCCTCTCAAGATCCAGGGGCAGCATCGTGGCGGTAAGCCTCTTTGTCGGTGCGGTGATCTTCCGCGCACTTTGGACGAGTAAGAGATCCGACGGTTCCTGCAGAGACTTTTTCAAAGCATTCTTCGCAGCGGTATTTACCTGTATCGTCTGCTTTTTCCTGCTGATCGGCATCAAAAAGGGCTTTGACGCATGCCTGATCGCCCTGACAGACCCCGCGGCAAGGGAACTGACCCGCGAGGCGCTGACACCCTACGGCATGTGCTATGCCCTGGATACCCTGACCGACAGAACAGCTATCTGGCCGGCTGTGATCAGGTACCTGCGTGAGGAGCCGGTGAGACTGATCACAGGCATCACAGCAGCGGGAGCCCCCGACAGCGTGATCAACTATATTTACCCCGGAAGACCCGAGCTTACGGCAGTACATGCGCACAGCGAGTTCTTCCAGGCGGTATATACAACAGGTATTCCCGGACTGCTCTTTTTGCTGATCGTACTGACCGGCTGGTGTGCAGTTGGTCTTCGGGCATTCTTCTCAAGGGATCCTAAGATGCGGACAGAGGGCCTTGCGGCGAGCTTTCTTATTGTCGTTGCAGCCATGAGCAATCTGGAGGTCTACTCCTTCCCCAACTATGGTTTCCACCTGTTATACTATGTATTCTTCCTGTACGCAGGCCTTGTGGCTGCAGGTTATCGTAAGAAACATGACAAAATGACCTTCCTTCCCGGTGTGATCTGCGCAGTTTTTGCTGCAGCGATCCTTGTGACCGGAGCATATGCCGGCACAGAGCTTCTTGAGGAGAGAAGAGAGACCCACCTGATCGCAGACCGGACAGGGCTTGATCTTCCCGCTTCAGCAGCTGAGGAAGTGATGTATGCACAGACAGGCGCGGTAAGTAACGCCGACTTCTGGATCTCTCAGAGACAGAAGGCAGGAGCGGACGTGGACGCAGTGATCTTAAGTCCCGAAGAGATCCGGGCAATTAACGCAAGGAACCGTAAGATGATCGTGACGGGCGGCCAGAAGCTGGCCCTTGCGGATATCGGAGATGTGTTTAACACAGACGTGCTGCGAGATCTGCTGCGCGACACCTACAGGGTGCCGGACGACCCCGCGGCCATGCGCGTCGGTGAGGTTCCCACGACCGCTTCGTATTGGGAGCACTTGATCGACGATATCGGATATGACACCATGGGCAGGGTATGCGATACCGCCTTTGGTTTTGCGGCCGAGAGGACCGTGCTTCACAAGCTTCCCACCGAGGACGTGCTCTTCGCAGACAGCGACCCCGAGGGCATGTATGACGAGATGGCGGCCTCCGACCTGCAGGCACTTGAGCCTGTGGCGATCCTGTGGGAGAGCAGGGACGCCGAATGGTACTATGTTCTGACCTACGGCTACGGCGGCTGGGTTCCCGCAAAATATATTGCGCGCTGCGACTCTAAGGAGGAGTGGCTTAAGATGCAGTCTCCCGCAGAGCAGACGGAAGTCCTGGTGGTGACCGCAAAAGAGCTGACACTTCCCGTAAATGATAACGAACTCACCTTATACATGGGCGCAAGCCTTCCCGCTTACAGCGAGGGCGGCAGCACCTATGCCATCGTTCCCGTGAGAACTGAGGAGGGCGGCTGTGAGCGCGCTGAGGTGCCCGTAGAAGCCTCCGAGGACTTACACAGAGGATTTCTTCCCTACACCGAGGCAAACGTCTTAAAACAGGCATTCCGCCTGCTTGGCACCGAGTACGGCTGGGCCGGCACCAATAATACCTTTGACTGTTCCGGCTTCACAAGAGAGATCTTCCTGACCTTTGGTCTTGAACTTCCCAGAACCGCGGAGGCTCAGGCGAAGATGGCGGGAGCCGACAGCAGACATATTTTTACCACTGCAAAAAACAAGTCAGACTACGTGGAGAACCTGCCCGCAGGAAGCCTTCTGTACTTCCCCGGACACATCGTTCTCTACCTTGGCAGCATCGACGGCGAGCCCTACTGCATGAGCGCCGTGGGCAGCCTCTGCACCACCTCCCTTGCACAGGGGGAGCGTATTTACGCCAACAACACCATCGTGTCCGATATGCTTACCACCACCCGCGCAAACGGCGTGAGCTGGCTGCAGAGCACAGAGCGGATCACGACGATTCACTGACAGAAGATTATTACGACGAAGAACACACAACAGGGCTGGCTTTTTCCCGGAGGGCATGATACGATGAGATCGGATGCCCCGGGCCTGACCGGAGGTATGACACATGAATAACTTCACCATCAAGAAACTGAATAAAATGATTCGTTCCGCAGGAGTGGACGAGACCAATTATCAGAGTGTAAAAAGAGAGATCGCAGCCGGCAACCGAAGGGTCATGGTATTTTTCTCGGTGCTGATCAGCGCGATCCTGGCGGTACTGTTCGTGGTATCCTTTTTTGCACAGGGCATAGCGGCATACAGACTGCTGTACGGAGGATTCCTGTTCCCCCTGGCGCTGGTCCATGCCATCGCCCGCAGGATCGGTAAGGACAATTACAAGGGAATTCAGGTGCTGGTATATATCTTCCTGGCGCTTCTGATGGCCATCGGTATCGTACTGGGTACCTTCCTGTCCCCCATGGAGATCACAGCGACCTACATCGCACTGCTTCTGACAGCGCCTCAGATGTTCACCGACAGACCCTGCAGACTGTATCTGATGGTCATTGCTACCAATGTGGTATTCGTCATCACCGTACTGCTTGTCAAGGACCCCATCACCCATTCCTCCGATGTCACCAACGCTCTGGTATTCGGAATCTTAAGCATGGTGCTGTGTACCTACTCCGCCAATAACCGTGTCAGCAGATATTATCTGGAGGACACCATCCGTTTCCTGGCAGAGAGCGACCAGCTTACCGGCATGCGCAACCGCAACTCCTACGAGCAGCGCATCAACGATCTGTCAGAGCCTGCGGAGAGCGTTGTTTTCTGCGTTTACGTGGACATCAACGGTCTGCATGAGCTGAACAATGTGAAGGGTCACGAGGCCGGCGACAAGATGCTGCAGTACGTCGCAAATGTGATGCAGAACATCTTCGGCAGAGACCATTCCTACCGTATCGGCGGCGACGAGTACGTGGTACTCGATGTTGACAAAAACGAAGCACAGGTCGAAGATATGGTTAAGAGATTCAAGACTGAGGTCGAGGCAGCAGGCTATTTTGCAGCTATCGGCTACAGCTGCCGCAACCGCGAGGAGATGCCCGTTCGCGAGCTGATCAAGGATGCGGAGCAGAAGATGAACCGGGACAAGAGAGCCTTCTATACGCAGGAAGGCAGAGACAGAAGACGCGCAAGATAATCGCTTACGTGTTGTAATATTCGGGAGGATCCCTATATGGGAAAAAAGAAACTGACCACCTGGGAGGCAGCCTGCATCATCACAGGCTACGGACTCGGTGCCGGCGTGCTCAGCATGCCTTACATGGCTGAGAAAAACGGTCTGCCGGCGGCAATGATCATATTGCTGATCGCCTACATTGCCAGCTATGTGCTGCATCTCATGATCGCAGACTTAGCCATCAAGTGCGGCGAGGACGCGCAGATCCTGACCTGCCTGACCAGATTTTTATTCCGCGGAAAACTGAAAAACGTGCTGAAGATCGTATTCTTCGTGCTGATGGCGGGAATCCTCACCTTCAACCTGGCAACCTACATCACAGGCGCTGAGGAGGTCCTTATCAGCATGCTGCCCATCTCTTCCGTAGCTGCCAAGCTGGCATTCTATGCGGTGGCAGCAGTGGTCGTACTGTTCGGTCTTAAGGCAGTCGGTATCTCCGAGAAGTATACCGTCATGCTGATCTTTATTCTGGTGGGTGTGCTTGCCGTTGCAAGCCTGTTCCACTTAGAGCACATGCCCGCAATGCGCCCCGGCAGCGGCCGCGACGCGCTGGCATATTTCGGCGTGGCGATGTTTGCCATGTCCGCATTTTTCTCCGTGCCTCAGGCAGTAGACGGCCTGGGCGGAGACGTGAAAGAAGTCAAAAAGTCCGTTTTTCTCGGACTTCTCAATAACCTGATCCTCATCGTGGTCATCACCGTCTGTGCCATGGCGGCATCCGGCGAGGTCACCGAGGTGGCCATGGTCGGCTGGAGCAAGGGCATCGGTCTGTGGGCCTCCGTCATCGGAAGCATTTTCACCGTGCTTGCAATGCTGACTACCTACTGGTCCTTATCACTGGCGCTGGGCGGCCTGCTGAATGACATGCTGAAGGTGGATTACCGCCTCTGCTGGCTCTTCGCGACCCTGCCCTCCATCATTATCGCCATGATCCGTTTTTCAGGCTTTATCGAGCTGATGCGCACCGCAGGCGGTCTGATCGCCATCGTGGTTGCCTTCATGGTAGTGCCTGCCTACAGCAATGCCCGCAATGAGGTGGAAGGAACCATCTTAAAGCGCGGCGGACTCACCGTTCAGCTCCTCATCATTGCTGCCTATCTGCTGATGGCAGTGGGAAGTGTGGTGTAGTATGGGTGAGGTTCTTTTCAGTCATGCGACTTTTCACTCCGGATTGTCGGAGTCCGATACATTTTCATTTATGACCGTTGAAAACGGTAAGATTACGGGTACTT
Organism: Acetatifactor sp.; assembly: GCA_045643625.1. GTDB lineage: Bacteria > Bacillota > Clostridia > Lachnospirales > Lachnospiraceae > Acetatifactor. Next base: position 7,421 of record JAZULD010000020.1, read on the forward strand.
ATGCGCATCGCCCCGAGCGCTCCTTCTCAAAGGTGGAGGATCTGGGCGGCCGTCATGTGTACCCTTGTCTTATTGACGCCCATGTGCACCTGATGCTGACTGTAGCGGTTATGGCCATGGGCTTTTCTGTTTGTGAGATCACCGTAAAGGGCGTGGAGCCCGGGGACCTTGCAGGTATTGAAAAAAGAGTGCGCGACTACGCATCGGCCCAGCCGAAGGGCGCTGTTGTGGCACTGAACAATTACATCGTCACTGCGATCAAAGAGCACAGAATGCCGAATAAGCAGGAGCTTGATGAGTGGGGCGGCGGACGTCCCGTGGTGATCTACAACATCGACGGACACAGCACAGCCCTCTCCACAAAGATGATGGAGCTTGTGGGCATTGATCCTGAGTCTAACGACGGTGTGCTGTCCGGCGAGGAAAATGAGCGCGCCCAGGGACGCATTATCGACGCGGTGAGCTCCCGCATCACCCCCGCCATGCTGGCAAAAGGTGTGGCAGCAGTGCAGAATGCATGTGCTTCCTACGGCATCGGCACGCTGGCTGCACTGGAGGGCAACGGTGATTCCAAGGGCGACCTGACCACAGTGCTCATCGCTTTTCTTTCGAGACATTTCGCACAGCAGGTGCGTTTTTATCCCCAGTACACAGACCTTACAAGAGCAGACTCCTTCCGCAGGCAGATGAAGAGACCCCGTGTGGGCGGCTGCGGCGACTGGGAGATGGACGGCTCCGTGGGCTCCCACAGTGCGGCATTTTATGCGCCCTTTAAGGACACAGGCGAGACTGCGCCCTGTTATTATTCCCAGGAGCAGGTCGACGACCTTGTGCGCAGGGCCGACGCCGCAGGCTGCCAGATCGCAAGCCACGCAATCGGCGACGCTGCGGTGGACAGACTGGTCGCAGCTTATGAGAAGCTCGGCGAGAACGGAGCGGCAGAAGGCCGCGGGAATGAGGAACCTGAGAGCGCAGCGGCGCAAGGCCGTGTGAATGAGGAACTTGAGAACGTGAGAGGAGCGGCTGCGCAAGGCCGTGTGAATGCGAAGTCCGAGAGCGCAGCGAACCGCAAGGTCCCTCACAGGATCGAACATTGTGAATTCGTCACCGACGAGACTCTGAAAATATTACAGAAGGGCCGCTACGCGCTGCCCATGCAGCCGGGCTACGCCTGGATCGACAAGCGCTATCTGCACACCTATGAGCATTATCTAACCGAGGAGACTCTGCAGCACATGAGACTTAAGTCCCTCTACGATGCGGGAGTGTGCGTGTGCGCCTCCACCGATTCCCCGGTGCAGGACCTTGACCCCTATCTGCAGATGCTGGGCATGGTGCAGTTTTACCGCGAGGAGGAGTCCTTGAGCAATTTCGAGGCCTTCACGTGCTACACGAAAAACGGCGCAAAGGCTCTGGGCGAAGAGGCGGAGAGAGGCACTTTGGAAGCAGGCAAAGCAGCGGATTTCTTTACCGCTGAGGAGGATCTTTTTTCACTGCGTCCCGAGCAGCTGACGTCATTCAGGCCTGCATCGACCTGGTACGGCGGCAAGCTTTACCGTGAGCGAAAGGGCAGTGTGGGAGAGCTTGTGAGAATGCTCTTTACACCTGCCAAGAGAATCTAAGGCAACGATTACAGCCGGGCAGGATCCCGGCATGACAGACATAACACCGTCAAGGAGACATCATGGCATTCAGTTTACTTTTTCCAAAAGGCCCTACAGAAGGCAGCATCGACATCTCTGACGAGACCTTCCACGACCTCGGTCTTGAGAATATCGTGGCCGCCCTCTCGAACCGTGAGAACGAGCGCGGCATCATCAGAAGATATCTTGGCAGACTGACCGCAGACCCCGAGGTGTGCGAGTACAGAGCGCAGGTCTTCGAGGATATTCTGCGCTTCCCGAAGCTGACCGGGGAGCTGGGCGAGCTGCTTGAAAGAATTGCTTTTCTCAAGAATTTCGGCAGCTTCTTCCGCGCAAACAGCGATGTCACAGGACTGTGGCAGCTGATGCACAGACTGGACGAGATGAAGGATTACGTGCAGTGCGTGCGGGCGATCAACGAGTGCCTGACGAACACCGATGTGCAGTCACAGGGCTTAAGGGAGCTTCGCGACCACGTGAAGACCCTTTACACCGACACCGGCTATCTGGAGCTTGAAAAAGATATCGAGAGCCTGCGCACCGACGTCCGCAATATCAAGAGCGTGACCCTGGGCGTGAACCTGAACGAGCGCCTGGAGGCAACAAGCGTCGGCATCGTGTCCGTCAACAAAAAATATTTCAACAAATCCGATGTGATCTCCAATTTTGCGGAGCACTTAAACAGAAATGACCGTCTGAACGAGGACACCGACTGGAATGAGGACTATTCCTACCGTCCCGCCAAGCAGAAGAGCTTTCTCGGTATGGCAGGGGCAGAAGGTATCGGCATCCTGAAAACAGGTATGGCCATGCCCGAATTCGCGCCCGGACTGATCAGACGCACCATGGGCGGCACCCTTCCCGGCGAGAGCGATGAGAGCGTCATGCAGTATCTGGAGAGCATTATTGCCCAGATGGTATCCCGTACCAGCAAGAAGCTGACTGAGGTGGTGAGCAAGCATGCCAAGACCGACATCACCGAGATGTCCGGACTGATCCCGGAGCTGATGTACTATGTGCGCTGGTCCGAGCTGCTCAATAAGCTGGAGGGACTGGGACTTAGGTTCACAAGACCTGTGATCGCTGAAGCGTGCGGAGCAAGTCCCGTAACTACGAGCGCCCGGAACGCAGGCGACAACGCAGACACCGCAGCTACGAACACGCAGAACGCAGGCGACAACGCCGCAGGCAGCAATGCATCAAAGATTCCGTACTGCAAGGCCGAGGGCTTCTACAACATGAAGCTGGCTCTGGCAGCCCTGGCAGGCAAAATGCAGGCCGCAGACATCGTGGACAACACCATCACTTTTGACGATGCACATACCATCCTCAT
>JAZULD010000021.1:0-2637 GCA_045643625.1 Acetatifactor sp.
ACGGGAGGCTCCGCGGTCTCGATCACATCCTCACAGTGGATGACCTCGATACGCTCGGCATCATAGCTGTACTTCGCAAGTTCTGCCTGAATGTCTGCTTCTCTTCCCAAAAGGAACACCTTTACGCGGGCATCCTCCTTCACTGCTTCAACAGCGCCCTTGACGGTCTCGCCGGGTGCGTTGTCTCCGCCCATGGCATCAACTGCCACTCTTACCAAGTCTGCCATTGGTTATTCCCTTTCAAAAAAAATCTCAAAGAGAGGTTATTATGTCCCCCTCTTTGAGAATACTATACTAGACGATAATCCAAAAATCAAGGTTTATTTTGTACCCACATTTTTGGTCGCAATGACGTCCGCACCCGTTCCGAAAAGGTCTGAAATGACTACCTGTCCGACCTTCACGGGAGCTGTGAGCGTCACCTTTTTCAGTTCTTTTACAGCGTCTGTTACAAGCTCTTTGGGAATGGGCTTATTGACTCTGACGCTGACTAAGGGCAGTTCTCCGCCCACCACAAGGCAGGAGGTCGCAAAGGTCCTCACGGGATGGGTCATCTCGCCCACGGCATAGTCTCCGCCTCTCATGCAGAGATTGCCGGTGATCGCCTTGATCTTGCCGTTCTCATCGGTCTCCACCCTGATCTCACAGCTGTTGGGACACACGATACAAGTCAGTTCCGTAATCATTCCACGCTCACCTCCAGGTCTCCGTTTTTGTCAAAAATACCCGCCTTCACATCGATCCGCATCATCTCTGAGGGAAGTGCGTTCTGCAGGGGTTTAGTGAACACGATCCTGCCGTTCTGGCGCATGGTGATCCTGCAGCGCTTCATAGGCTCCTTCACGCGGAAGGTCAGGGTAAGATCTTTCTCTGCGCTGAATCGCTGAGGAACGGTGTGAGACACCTTGCCCGCAGGCACGATCCTGTTAACGCAGGGCTTGTTTCTGCCGTTTAAGTAATCGCGGACGCCCATGGCAAGTCTCTCAGCCTCCATGGACACGAAATCGACCAGATCATGCACGTGCAGCACATTGCCCGCGGAGAAAATACCGTCCACGCCGGTCATAAAGTTCTCATCCACCACTGCGCCGCCGGTGGCGGGATCCAGCACAACGCCCGCATCCAGGGAAAGCTCGTTCTCGGGGATCAGACCAACGGAAAGGATCAGGGTATCGCAGGGATACTCTCTCTCAGTGCCGGGGATGGGACGGAGCTTGTCGTCCACCTCAGCCACGGTGACTCCTGTGATTCTCGCGTCGCCGTGAATGTCAACTACCGTTGTATTTAAATATAAAGGAATATCAAAATCATTCAGACACTGCTGTCTGTTGCGGGGAAGGCCGTTGGCGTAGGGGTTGATCTCGAAGACACCGTGGACTTTGCAGCCCTCTAAGGTCATTCTTCTTGCCATGATCATGCCGATATCGCCGGAGCCCAAGATGATCACATCATGTCCCACCATGGTATTGTAGAGATTCATATAGGCCTGGGCCATACCTGCGGTCATAACACCGTAGGGTCTCTCTCCGGGAATGCCAAGGGCGCCTCTGGTCCTCTCTCTGCAGCCCATGCTCAAGATCACTGCGCTCGCCTGTATCTTAAGAAGGCCCTCTCTTGTCACCACACTGACGATTTTCTCCGGGGAGATGTCGGTGACAGCCGCCTCGGTCATATAGGGGATCTCATAATCCTCGACCAGGTCGATAAAACGCCGGGCATACTCGGGGCCGCTTAAGCTCTCGCCGAATCTGGTCAGTCCGAAACCGTCGTGAATGCACTGGCGGAGAATACCGCCCAGATGCTTCTCGCGCTCTAAGATCAGAATATCCGTAATGCCAAGCTTATGAAGCTGCACCGCACAGGATAAGCCTGCAGGGCCGCCGCCTATGATCACTGCCTGTTTTGTCATCATTTCACGTCACCTGCCTCTCTCACATCACCGGTAAACATGTAGGAACCGGGACGATTGTAACGAAGCTCTTCCTTGTCGATGCCGCACTCCTCGCAGATCATCTGTGCCACTCTCATCTGGCAGTAACCGCCCTGACAGCGTCCCATCATGGAACGTGTGCGGTACTTGATGCCGGTAAGGGTGTGTACTCCCAGCGGATTATGGATCGCCTGCAGGATCTCTGCCTTGGTCACCTTCTCGCAGCGGCAGATCAGCTCGCCGTAGTCGGGATCCTCTTTGATCAGAAGCTCCTTCTCCTCGTCGCTCAATCTCTCAAAACGCTTAATGCCGTGTCTTACGGGATCAAAATCGGCCTTCTCGGCGAACTGCTCCTTCTCAAGCAGCATCTTTACTACCATTCTCGCAATGGGCACACCGGCGGTCAGTCCGGGGGATTCGATGCCGATCAGATTGACTGCATTGGGTGCAAGATCCTCGCGCATCTCGATCTTAAAGTCCTGAATGGTGCCGTTTTCATCCACCCACTTGGGCAGAATGCCGCAGTAATTGCGGATGTAATCGGCCTTTCTGATACAGGGCCAGATCCTGGACGCACTCTCGGCAAGATACTCCATGTTTTTCTTAGGGACATCGTAAAAAGTAAAATTATCGGTCACCTCGGCGTCGGGTCCGACGATGACATTGCCGTCCGTGGTATTGGTCACATGGATGCCCATGTAGGTGTT
>JAZULD010000022.1:0-15192 GCA_045643625.1 Acetatifactor sp.
AAGCCTTCAGGGTGATTCTCATTACTTGATTTGCCATAAAAAAAGTCGCCTCCTTTTCGCACTTTTTTAAAATAAGTACGACAAGCGGTGACTGTACACTCTCCCGTGTGTGTCCCAAACCTTAACGCAACGCTTTCTTCTTCAGGCTTATACACTCACGTCGTTTCTACACTGGATGTAGACTATTCAGAGCTTTAAAACCCTTATGGTACAGTGACTTGTCGTCAGTTTCCTAACTTGACATTCGCTCCACGGAAAACCTGCATCCGATCACTCGGGTGCAGCAACCTCACGTTTCATCGCTATCATGCCACAGCAATAACAAGTATATATTCTTGTCGATAATTTTGCAAGATATTTTTTTGAAAAAAGATTGTATTTTTTTTAGTACAATCCGTATTTTTTTAATTTTTGTCCTCCGGAGCCCTTGCGATGAGTACCGAAGCCGCCAGAACCAGTACGATTCCGACGATCATAAGAACGCTTAGCGACTCCTTGAAAAAGAGCACTCCCATCATGGTGGACACCACAGGCTCGATGGTCGCCAGCACCGCTGCCCTGCCGGGCTCGAGGTATTTCAGGCTCAGGGTGTAGAGCGCGTAGGCAAGTCCGCCGGTCAGTCCCGCCATGCCGAGGGCCAGAAGCCACAGGGACACATCGGTTCCGAGTCTTTCTACAATAGAAGGAATGCTCACGAAGGGGAACACACCGATGCATGCAAGCAGGAAGGTGTAGGCCGAGATCGTCAGGGGATGATATCCTCTGTCCAGGGCGAATCTGCTGAAGATCGAGTAGAGTCCGTAGCCGATGCCGGATCCGAGACCGAGCAACAGTCCCAGCAGGGTCACGCTTGTGCCGCCCTGCACGATGCCGCTCACGAAGACGCATCCGAGGAGCGCCATGGTCATGGCGGCGATCTTCATTGCTGTGATCTTCTCCTTGAAGAACACTGCGGACATCAGAGTCACCCACACGGGGGACGTGTACAATAATATAGAAGAAAAAGCCACGCTGCTGACCGTCAGATTGCGGAAGTAGCAGTAGGTGAAAAATACGATACTGAACACACCGGTTCCCACGAAGCACCACAGGTCCTTGAATCTAACCTTCAGAAGCTTCGGACGGATGACGGCTGTGATCGGGAAAAGAAATGCCACGCTTCCGTATGCTCTGATGCAAATGATATCCATGGAGGTAAAACCTGCCTGATTGAATTTTTTAACAAAAAGCACCAGCATGCCCCAGAGGATCGCTGCCAGAGCGACCGGCACTGCCGCAAGATTCTTTTTCTTCATGGGAGTCCTCGATTCCGACTGTTTCATTCGGCGTGATGTCTGCTGCATTTCCTGCATGTGTCCTCTTAGTCCGGGACATTTTTGCAGATGCATCTCATCACATAAATACTGCCCATAATCATACCGATTATGGGCAGTGAAGTCAACTTTTTTAGAAAAATCGATTATGCAAGCTTGTTGTTCTTAACATCCTCGAACTCCTGCAGGATCTCTGCGCTGGGAGCCTTGGTGCAAAGGCTTACAACTACGATAGCGATCAGGCTCAGTGCGAAGCCGACTACTAAGGAGTAGAGACCGGTCACGCTGCCGATGGTAGCGCCGCCGATGAAAGGAATGTAATCCCAAACGATAACGGTAAGAGCACCGACTACGATACCTGCAACCGCACCCTGGAAGTTACAACGCTTCCAGAACAGGGACATCAGTACAAGGGGACCGAAAGCAGCGCCCAGGCCTGCCCATGCATTGGATACCAGACCCATGATGGTGTTGTTGGGGTTCAGAGCGATCACATAAGCGATGATTGCGATCACGATAACGGTGATACGGCTGATGCGAAGAACCTTCTTGGTGTCAGCGTCCTTGTTGATCAGTCTGCGGTAGATATCCTGAGATACGCTGGAAGCACTTACTAACAGCTGGGAATCAGCGGTGGACATGATTGCTGCAAGGATACCGCAAAGGAAGATACCTGCAAGGAAAGGAGCTCTGATGTCTTCAACAAGGAGCTTCTTGATCATCTCGATGAATACTCGCTCGCTGCCTGCCTCTGCAAGTGCGTTGGGTGCAAGATATGCACGGCCTACAACACCGATGAAGCATGCGAAGAACAGAGAAAGTGCAACCCAGCCGATAGCTACTGCCTTGGACTTCTTCAGTTCCTTCTCATCTCTTACTGCCATGAAACGAACCAGGATGTGAGGCATACCGAAGTATCCTAAGCCCCAACCGAGACCGGAGATGATATTTACGAAGGTGTTGCTGCCATCCTTGTACTTCATGATGTTGAGGAAGTCTGCGGAGGTGCTGGGAAGAGTATTTGCCGCAAGGCCTGCGCTGATGGTGAGACCCTGACCCTTCATAACTAAGAGAGTCACGATCGGGATCGCAAGCAGTCCGACAAGCATCAGAGTACCCTGGATGAAGTCGGTCATACATACTGCGAAGAAGCCGCCGAGGAAGGTGTAAACCAGGATTACCAGAGCACCGATGGTAAGTGCAACCTTGTAATCAACACCGAAGATGGACTCGAAGAGCTGTCCGCCTGCTGCCAGTGCGGATGCGCAGTATACAAGGAAGAAAATTACGATGGTAACGGAAGATACGGTCATCAGGATCTTCTTCTCATCGTGGAAACGATTCTCGAAGTATGCGGGAAGTGTAACGGAATTGTTGGCACGAATGGTATAACGGCGAAGTCTCTTGGAAAGAATCAGCCAGTTGAGTGCGGTACCGATAAACAGACCCAGTGCACACCAGCCGTCGCCGCCGACACCTACTAAATAAATGGATCCGGGGAGACCCATGAGCAGCCATCCGCTCATATCGGAAGCCTGTGCTGACAGAGCAGCTACGAAACCGCCGAGTTTTCTTCCTCCCAGAAAATAGTCTTCAGCGCTGTTATTTCTCTTGGAATAGTAAGCGCCGATCACGATCATCATTGCGAGATAAACGACAAATGCACACAGAATCCAAACTGTAGTTGAATTGAACATCTTTATCCCCTCCTGTTTTTACGAAATATTTATTACATTCTAAATGTTTTTTTATCATAAGTCAATACTTGAATGCATTAAAGTGGTGATGTGTTTCATATTTATGCAAACGATTGTCAATCCTGTCGGAATAGTGTATAGTATATGAAGAAAAAGAAATCCGGCTAAGGGCCGGAACGGAAAGGATCATACCATGTGGATTGCTGACAATTGGAGAGATTATGAAGTGCTGGATGCCTCCGGCGGAGAAAAGCTCGAGCGCTGGGGCGAATATATTCTGGTGCGTCCGGATCCCCAGGTTATCTGGCAGACTCCCAGAGAGCTGCGCGGCTGGAAAAAAATGAACGGTCACTATCACCGCAGTTCCAAGGGCGGCGGTGAGTGGGAATTCTTCGACCTGCCCAACGAGTGGGAGATCTCCTACCGCGATCTTACCTTCCGTCTGAAGCCCTTCAGTTTTAAACATACCGGGCTGTTCCCCGAGCAGGCCACCAACTGGGACTGGTTCTCCGACCTGATCAAAAAGGCAAACCGCCCCGTCAAGGTGCTGAACCTCTTCGCCTACACCGGCGGTGCTACTCTTTCCGCAGCTGCTGCGGGTGCATCCGTCACTCACGTCGACGCCTCCAAGGGCATGGTGAGCTGGGCGAGAGAGAATGCCATCGCATCCGGCCTCGGCGAAGCACCCATCCGCTGGCTCGTGGATGACTGCGTGAAGTTCGTTGAGCGTGAGATCCGCCGCGGCAACCACTACGACGGCATCATCATGGATCCCCCCTCCTACGGACGCGGTCCCAAGGGTGAGATCTGGAAGATCGAGGAAAGCATCTGGCCCTTCATCGAGCTGACAAGCCAGCTCTTAAGTGAGGACGCTCTTTTCTTCCTCATCAACTCCTACACCACCGGCTTACAGCCTGCAGTGCTCTCCTACATGATCAACTCCTCCGTCACCAAGCGTTTCGGCGGACATGTGGAAGCCTCCGAGATCGGCCTGCCCGTCACAAGAAGCGGCCTGGTTCTCCCCTGCGGCGCCTCCGGCAGATGGCAGAAGGATCAATAAAAAGAACATATTATATAGAAGAAACGGCGCAGGTCTGAGTGACCTGCGCCTTATTTTTGTTCGTATTTATAGTCTCCGACTGCTTATAAAACATATTTCTTCAGCGGTCCGATCAGGGACATGATCCACGCTGCCAGGAAGCTCAATATGATCACGGGCACATACACCATGACAAGCACCGGCAGGAAGGGATATGCCAGAAGGTCAAAGTGAAGCCCCTTGTAGAGCACATTCAGGAAAACCGGGTGGATCAGGTACACTGCAAAGCAAAGTCCCGACAATTTGCCGATGAACTTACTTTTTGCAGGCATCCACGCTCTTCGGTCAACTGCGAGCTTCATAAGAAGCACGGAAACCAGTACATTGGGAGGATAATTGTAGGCCATCTGCAGGCCGTACCTGCCGGTCAGTCTGCTGATCGCCATGGCAGCCATGAGCACTGCGATCGACAGGGGCAGGATCATTTTCCTCCTCTTCTCACGCTGTGCCTCTGCTGCAGCTGCATTATTGTCGGCTTCCGCATTGTCGGTTTTCGCACTGCCGCCTTCCGCCGCACCGCGCTTGCCGCCCACTGCGAACAGATATCCCACCAGATAGTAGAAGAGATAGATGCTTGTGTCGGACAGGTGCCACAGACTCTCATCGCCTGCAAACTTGCCGGCGAAGGTCATAAGGCTTCCGCCCACCAGCAAAAACAACAGCACCAAATACACCGATGCCCCGGGGATCTTCGCCAGGACTTTTTTCAGAAGCGGGGTGATCAGATACAGTCCCAGGATCAGGTACAGGTACCACATGTGCGACCAGGTCCTGCCTGTCAGTACAAGCACCACACTGCGCCACAGCATATCAGGTCGGAAGGTTCCTTCCGTCATCAGCAGCTTCAGCAGAGCAAAAGGCACTCCGAACAGTACAAGTGCCAGCACAATGCGGCGCATGTATTTGCCAAGCATCTCCCTCATGGTGATCTTTTTACTCGGATCTAAGAAAAAATAACCCGAGATCATCACAAACACCGGCACGCACCAGGTGATCAGGTCCATCAGTACCAGGTAGGTGATGCGGTGTGCAGGATATGCGCCAAGATCCGCATGATCCACGAAGCCAGTCAGGGTGTGCAGAAATACCACCGCGCAGGTCGCTGCGATTCGCAAAACATCTATGGGCCACTGTCTTTTTGTATTCATGGCGCTCTCCTTTCTTATATGATTATTGTGCAGTACTTCCGAATTCAATGCACTTCTATATAATACGATTTTGAAGGATTTGATTCACTTCTATATTATACTCCTTCGAATGAGTGTATTCACTTCAAATAATCTTCGCTACACTTCTGCACTATCGAAGCATCTCAAATTCACTTCACGATCAGCTTCCACAGATTCTCCGCCCCGGCGTCCGCTCTGACTTCCACCAGAACCGCTTCAGGATAGTAGATACTGAAAACAGGTCTGCCGCTTACCGCTTCGTCCAGGCACTGCTTCACTACATCGAGACTTAGATCGTCTGCCGCAAGCACCGGGCTCTTAACGTCTGCGAGATCGTCGACCTTGTTAATGTCGACCGCTGCGTTCTTCATTTCTCTGAAGTCAAACACTGCGCGCTCTGCACCGTTTGTATAGACAACCGTCATGCTCTCAGTGTCATCAGCCGCATCTCCTCCGGTAAAGACGATATTCTCTGCCACCCAGCCCGAAGGCAGTTCCGCAGGCAGATATTTGCCAAACTTCGTTCGGCTCGCTTCCTCTGCGGTGATCTCTATCACTTTGCCCGCATCCATGCTCTCCTGCGTACCTTCTTTTGTAGGAGCTCCGGGCTCTGTGCTCACAATTTCTTCCTCTGCAGCCTCTTCCGCGACGCAATCGTCTACTTCGAGTTCTTCCTCGCAGTCTTCAACGATCTCCTCCTCACAGACAGCACTCGCGTCCTTGCTGTCATTGAAGCCCGCAAATCCAAAGTGTCCGCCATTCGCTGTCGCCGCCTCGTAGGCTTTGTGTGCGCCGGGACCAAGCGTCACGTTCCACACTCCGACGCCGACCACGATAAATGCCAGGCAGGCCGCCGCCAGTCCGGCATATTTTATCATCTTATTTCGGGCAAAAAATACGGTCTTTCGCTGTTCCTGCAGGCGGTTTGTCTCCTCCTCGCAGGCAGCCAGCAGCTCCTCATCCACACCGGACAGGGCTTCCATGATCCTCATGGCTCCGTTTTCCTGCCGTCTTAATTTTATCTTCTCCAAGTTACTTCCTCCATCATTTATGACACGTGCTTGTGCGCCTTACATTGCGATATGCATTCTCTTTACTCGTGCGTCGGCGTTTCACCGTATGCCTCACGATCTCCTCACTCGGCGCCGTCACTTCGCCGCATGCCTCATAACCTCTTCGCGGCGCCTCCGCATTTCGCTCTGCGCACTACGCTCTCCGCTGCCTTACACCACGATTCCTTCCTGCTCCAGGTAGGCCTTCAGCTTCAGGCGGGTGCGCATCAGGGCTGTTTTTACTGTGTTCGGCTTCATGGAGTAGCGGCCTGCGATCGCGTTGCACTCCTCCACGTACCAGTATCTTCTGAGGAACAGGTTCCTGTCGCGCTCGGGCAGCGTCCGCAGAAAGGCATTGATCAGGCGCTCCAGTTCAGCCGCCTCCGCCTCCTGCTCCGTGGTGGATGATGCAGGAACGCACTCAGCCAACTCGTCAAGCGCCAGCTGCATTTCGCCCTCGCCGCGCTTTTTTGCATTGCGGGCCTTCCAGCGGTCCAGCGAAAGATTTCGTGTGATCGTACCAAGGAACAGTTCCAGTCTGTTCGGCCGCTTCGGCGGGATCGCATTCCACGCGTGCATCCAGGTGTCATTGACACACTCGTCCGAATCTTCATTATTGTGCAGAATTCGAAAGGCTATGCTGAAGCAGTAATGTCCGTACTTGCTCTGCGATTCAACGATAGCGCTCTCGCTGCGGTTCCAATATAAATCAAGGATCTCTTCCTCATGCATACCTGCAGCCTCCTTTCCCTCGTACTATAGAACGATTTTTATGGAGAAAAGTTCTTTTTTTACAGAAAAAATATAAGAAAACAGACGAGAGCCTCTGCCCTCGCCTGTGTCCGTGCTCTGTTTGGGTGTGATGTCTTATTTGATGTAGTAAACGTAATCAGTCTTGCGGGGTGCGGGAACGGGTGCCTCCTCGCTTGCCGCATAACCAAGTACGCAGTGGCCGATACCCTCGACCTCATCGGTGATGCCAAGCTCGGCAAGAATTGCCTTGCCTTCCTCGGACTCGAACTCTTCCTTGGCACGATGGATCCAACAGCTTGCGATGCCCTCTGCGTGAGCTGCCAGCATCAGATTGCCCATTACAAGGCTGCCGTCATATACATAAGTGCGGACGTCCTTCTTGGCAAGAACGATCAGAACTACGGGAGCTCCGTAAAAAGGATCGTTAGCAGCGCCCATAACTGCAGCATTCATTGCGGAGAGCTTGTCTCTCATCTCTTTATTGGTTACAGCGATAATGATAGGGGACTGCTTGCCCATACCGGTAGCCGCATAGGTACCTGCTTCGATGATTCTGTCGAGAACATCTGCGGGAACCATATCAGGCTTATACTGTCTTACGCTTCTTCTGTTTAAAAGGTTGGTCATTGCATCCATTGATGTCGCCTCCTGATGTTTTTATGATAATAATATCCTATCAAAAAAAATTGTATGTGTACAGTAGGAATGCTATAATGAATACGATTCCGACAACAAACCGAAAGGATAAAAAACATGAAATATCGCAATCCAATCATTACCGGCTTTTTCCCGGATCCTTCCATCGTCCGCGTGGGTGAGGATTATTACATGGTGCACAGCTCCTTCGAGTATCTGCCCGCCATCCCCATCTCACACAGCAAGGACCTGATCCACTGGGAGATCATCAGCTACTGCATCACCTCTCCCGAGCAGATGACTTTTGAGGGCGTGCCCGCCTCCGAGGGTCTCTACGCTCCCACCCTTCGCTACCATGACGGCACCTTCTATGTGGTGTGCACCAATGTCAGCATGGGCGGCAACTTCTACATGACCGCAACCGACCCCATGGGTCCCTGGTCAGAGCCCATCTTTGTGAAGCAGGGCGGCATCGATCCCTCACTGTTTTTTGACGATGACGGAACCGCTTACTTTACTTCCAACGGCTGGAAAAATGTAGCAAACATCGACCGTTCCTACATCCAGCAGTCCGTGATCGACATCAAGACCGGCGAACTGCTCACCGAGCCCCGCCTGATCTCCTACGGTTACGGCGGACGCTGTGTGGAAGCACCTCATATCTACCATATCGGCAAGTGGTACTATCTCTTCACTGCGGAAGGCGGCACTGATGTGCGCCATATGGCTGCAGTGCTTCGAAGCGATAACCCCTGGGGACCTTACGAGAGCCATCCCGACAACCCCATCCTTACCGCAAGAGATATCAATCATCCCTTTATCACCGCCACCGGACATGTGGATCTGATCGAGGACACCTACGGTCAGCTCTGGCTGGTATTCCTCTGCTACCGCATGCCTACTGCGAAGTATCATCATCAGGGTCGCGAGACCTCCATGGTTCCCCTGGCAATCGATGAGAACGGCTGGCCATACGTAGTGACCGGCAAGGGTACTCCCGAGATCGTTGATCTGCCCGACCGCAAGGGCCCCGAAGACATCGCAGAGGGTTGGCGTACCGATTACGATGATTTTGCAAAATGCGACAAGCTTGATCTTCGCTGGAACTTCATGAGAGAATTCCTTACCGATTACTCCCTCACCGAGAATCCCGGATATCTGACCCTTACCGGCAACGCTCACACATTAAATGACAGAGCATGTCCCGCATGGATCGGCAGACGTCATGTGAACTTCAACATGGAGAGCAAGACCGCTCTCACCTTCTCCCCCAATGCGGAGAATGAGGAGGCCGGTTTAAGTGCTGTCTGCTCCAACCTCGCATGGTATGCGCTCACCGTCAGCGTCCGCGACGGCCGTAAAGTTCTTCTCTATAAGCGCCGCGTTGAGGATATGTTCACCGAGACCGTGACTGCTCTTCCCGATGAGCTTGCGCTCACCGATGCTCCCATCGAGCTCTACGTTTCCGCCGACAGAGAATACTACTACTTCGGTTACTATTACAACGGTGAGAAGATTCAGGTCGGCAGCGGCCTCACCAAGCTTCTCTCCACAGAAGTCAACTGGGGCTTCACCGGTGCAATGCTTGCAATGTACGCAACCGGAGGCGGCGTCGCTTCCACCGCTCCCGCCAAGTACGCTTACTTCTCTTATACCGGCGATCTGGCTGATTAATTCAAAAACAAAAACCCGTATCCCAAAAGGGATACGGGTTCTTTTTATGCTTTGCTATTGAACTCAGTAAGCTATATTATTTAGCCTTCTTCTTTGCAAGAGTCTGAATACCTTCGATAACAAGAATGATAGCAAGGATGATCAGAAGGATTGCAAGGATGGTCTGAGCGTAAGGACCCCAGTCAGCGCCGCCTGCGGAGATGATACCGATCTGGTTCTTAACGGTAACGCACAGGGAGCAGATGGTAACGATCATCATGAAGCCCATAGGGAACAGGAACATCTTGTTGTTCTTGCCGATGTTGCCAAGCCAGGTAGCAACTGCAAGGAGACCAAGACCTGCAAGGAGCTGGTTAGCAGCACCGAACAGACCCCAGATCTTGCCGTAACCGGTCATACCAAGAGCTACGCCGAGAACTACGGTTACGATGGTTGCGAAGTAAGGGTTAACAGCAACTTTCTTCCAGCCGCTCTTGATGTCAGCTGCAGTCTGTCCGGGCTCAAGCCAGAACTCCTGGAACATGAAACGTGCAAGACGAGTTGCAGTATCCAGAGAGGTAAGGCAGAATGCAGAGTAGGTAAGAACGAGCAGAGTCTTAAGAACGTTAACAACGCCTGCGGAGAAAGCGCCTGCGTACATCATGGAGATACCACCTGCAAAGATTGCAGTAGCACCGCTGGTGATGCCGTTCTTGTAAGCGAAGTTGATAGCACATACAGTTAATACTGCAAGTACACACTCAAGGAGCATGCCGCCGTAAGCGATGGGCTTAGCGTCGGTTTCCTTGTCAAGCTGCTTGGAAGTGGTACCGGAGGAAACCAGAGAGTGGAAACCGGAGATAGCACCACAAGCAACGGTGGTGAACAGAACAGGGAAGATGTACTGAGTACCGTTACCGTTGTTTACTGCGAAGCCTGCGAAAGCCTGAAGGCCGTCAGCGCCACCCATGGTAGGATGAGCGATGATAACACCAACGATGGTTACAGCCAACATAGCGTAAAGCAGGAAGGAGCTCAGATAATCTCTGGGCTGAAGCAGGATCCAAACGGGGGTTACACTTGCGATTGCAATGTAAAGACCAACGATGTACATCCAGGTCTTGGTGGTAAGGTAAATGGGATGGAAGTACATACCAACTACCATACAGATAACGATTGCAACTACGCCAAGGATGGTAGATACAGACATGGGAGCATTTCTGCGGTATACCAGGAAACCGAAAACGATTGCAATAACGATGAACAGTAAGGATACCATTGCTACTGAAGCGTTAGCTGCGGAAGCTGCCTTATCGATAACGCCGTCAACTACGGTTGCACCGAAGGTGGAAGCTACGATAGAAGCGAATGCTGCAACTACCAGGATCAGGGTGAGGTATGCAAAGATGATGAAGAGTCTCTTTGCACGACGGCTCATGTTAGCAGAGATGATCTCACCGATGGACTGACCTTTATGACGGATGGATGCAAACAGAGCACCAAAGTCATGTACGCCACCGAAGAAGATACCACCGATGAGTACCCATAAAACAACGGGAACCCAACCGAACATAGCAGCACCGATAGGACCGGTGATAGGACCTGCACCTGCGATTGATGAGAAATGATGTCCCATCAGAACGGGTGCTTTTGCAGGAACGTAGTCAACGTTATCCTGCAGCTCGTGAGCGGGAGTGGGCATGTTGCCCTCGCCTACGCCCCACTGCTTGCAAAGCCATCTACCGTAGAAAATGTAACCTACAGCAAGGACAGCAATACAAATCAGCAGAAGTACTAATGAATTCATTACTTGACCCTCCTATTGTGGATTAAAATTTTTTTCAGAATTTTCGCTGAACTCTTGCCTGCATAATTGCTCCCCACAGTATTGTTGCCAAAGATGGCAACTGCATTGTGATAATCCAGCCAACCGTGCAGCGAAAACCGAAAACTTTTATAAAAACGAATCTTCTTAAGTGCCTTAAGCACTTCTTCATCGCAGCTATCACATAAAAAAATTGCGGTAGCAAAAGTATACATATGACCCGGTCCGATATGGGCGCGATCCATGCTGTCCTCAAGAACGAGGTCCTTGCACTTCTCAAACTCCTCCATGGTCAGGACGGGAGTACTGAACAGATAGAGAAATTCCTCACTGTCGTAATGATACATCTCCGCCTTCCTGGAGATCATATACTTCTGGGAATGCTCGAAGAAATCACATCTTGCCTTCAGGGGATAACCCTTCTCCTCGATGAGCTGAAGCATCTCTTCCTGAGACTTGCCGTCCTCGGGACTTCCCTCGCGAACCGCATTCTCCCCACCGTCGTAACGGTAGATATTGTAGTATGCCTGATAACTCCTGAGCAGGACATCCACCGCGTTCTCACGGTCAACGGTGAACACCTTGGATCTTGTCTTCATGTAACCTGTTCTACCTTCCCAAATGCTAAAAAATACCGCAATACCTCTATTGTCAATTAGAGGCTATTTAGGTTAATTATACACATACTTTTGCAAAAAATCAATGATATTCTATACGCAATGCACCATAAATATACCACAGGCTTGGCTTTTCGCCCCGCCCAATCTTTACAGCAAAATACTTGTGTGATAAAATCATTCTAACGGACCGGGACCGGTCCCAAGCCATTTTTACAGATAAAGGAGTATGAAAAATTATGGATATGAATTGTCCCTACTGTTCAGGAAAATTCGATGCTTTCGGTATCAAGATCTGCGATTTAAGTTCCTCTATGGTTTACCTCTTCAAGGAGCAGAGCCACAAGGGCAGAGTGATCGTTGCACACAAGAATCATGTCGGCGAAATGCTGGAGCTCACCCCCGAAGAGAGAGCTGACTTTATCGAGAACGTGAACCACGTTGCCGTTGCTGTTCACAAGGCATTCAACCCCGACAAGGTCAACTACGGTGCTTCCAGCGATACTCTCAATCACCTTCACTTCCACCTTGTTCCCAAGTACAAGGACGGTTACGAGTGGGGCGGCGTTTTCGCTATGAATCCCAAGGAGACTCTTCTGACCGACGCTGAGTACGACGAGATCATTGCCGAGCTTAAGAAGTATCTGTAATTTTTATTAAAAAAATAACGCGGTGCATCTGCTGTTGCAAATGCATCGCGTTTTTTGTTTGTGTGTCTCTGGCAAAATCGGCATTTAAGCCGATCCTGCTCAATGACCGGTGAGGCGGCAAGGTGTTTCGCCTGTTGATCGGTCATTATGTTGACGTCTGCTTAAACGTTCAGATCGGTGATCTTGTCGATCGTAATATCTGCGATAGTTCTGCAGTCGGTCATCAGCATGGTCTCCTTCAGCTCTTTGACGATCTTTTCGGTGTAAAGTTCAACGCCCTCTGCTCTTCCGCCGTGGATCGCAATAGCGTAAGGTCTGCCGATCAGCACGCCGTCAGCGCCCAGTGCCAGGCATCTGAATACATCCACACCGCTTCTGATACCGCCGTCAACCAGGACCTTCATGCCCTCGCCGACAGCTTCCTTGATCTGCTTCAGCACTGCGACCGGTGCCATGGTATCCTGCATGATACGTCCGCCGTGGTTGGAAACAACGATCGCGCCTGCGCCTGCATTTTTACATCTCACTGCGGATGCGGGAGTCATAACACCTTTTACGATAAAAGGCACCTTCACAGTCTCCGCATACTCGCGGATCTCTGCCTCCGACTTGGTGAACGCGGGCTTGCCCAGAAGCTTTAAGTTCACAAGAGCTGCGGAGTCGATGTCCATGGCAACTGCGGGAACATTGTAATCCTTAAGTGTTTCGAAACGACCCATCACCTTTTCTCTGTCCCAGGGCTTGATGGTGGGAATTGCCTTGCCGTCTGCTTCTCTGATCACGGGAAGAGTGGAAGGAAAATACTCATCGTTGGGGCCGTCGCCGGTAAAAGCAAGGATGCCGCTGTTCAGTGCGCCCTGCACAGCCGCCTCGGAATACTCGGTCTCAGTGAGATAACCGGTATAATTCAGGCCCATGCCGCCGATGGGTGCCACCATAACAGGTGCTGCCAGCTTCATGCCGAAGAGTTCAGCCTCTGTGTCAGCCTCAAAATATTCATGCACTGCATCCATATTGATCTTGATATTGTCCAGATAAGTTCTGCATGCAATAAAAGATGCACCGTTGCCGACTCCGCCTACACCGGGGATCTCACCCTTGCAGGCTACACCGTTGCACACAGGGCACACGCGGCATCTGGGATTCAAAACTTTTCTTGCGTTATCTAACATCTCGTTGTAATTCATTTCGTTCTCCTTTGTTCGGTTCTGACTGCATCTTCTGAAGTCATTTCTCCAAAATACCTGAAAAAATTATTATTTGGAATTGTTCTTGCCGGCGTTCTTCTCAGACTTCTCTTTGTCGGCCTTCTTCGCTTCCTTTTTGGCATTGATCTTGTCGACCATTTTCACGATTGCTTCAACCAGCATCTGATTTGCGATCTGTCCCATAGGTAGACTACCTCTTTTCCTTCAAGTTACAGTGTATTTGTATTGTACCGCAGATTGAGTAGATAGTCCATGAAAAAAAGAATGTAGTTCACTTCTTGGAACTGAGCCCACCGGGAAGGAGCCGGGCTCAGCCTCCTTGGAGCCCGGCCCTCTTTTTTGAACTGAGCCCACCGGGAAGGAGCCGAGGCAATGCCCCGGCTCCTTCCCGTGGGTCACGGCATTCGCTGAATGCCGTGACAAACTCAAATAAAAACAGCCCCTACCGTGCAAGCACGAGGGGCTGTTATATTTGAGTTTATGCGCTCAGCTCAAAGCTGACTGGATAATTACTCTACGATCTGGGTTACTCGACCGGAACCAACGGTACGGCCACCCTCACGGATTGCGAAGGTAAGACCCTCTTCCATAGCGATGGGGTGAATCAGCTCGATGCTCATCTCGATGTTATCACCAGGCATGCACATCTCAACGCCCACAGGAAGGTTGCAGACACCGGTAACGTCGGTAGTTCTGAAGTAGAACTGAGGACGATAGTTACCGAAGAAAGGGGTATGACGACCACCCTCGTCCTTGGTCAGTACGTAAACCTGGCCCTTGAACTTGGTATGGCATCTAACGGAACCGGGTGCGGAAAGAACCTGACCTCTTTCGATCTCAGTTCTCTGAACGCCACGAAGCAGAGCACCGATGTTATCACCAGCCTCAGCGTAGTCAAGAAGCTTACGGAACATCTCGATACCGGTTACTACGGTAGTTCTGTTCTCTTCCTTCAGACCAACGATCTCAACCTGCTCATTAAGCTTAAGAACACCACGCTCTACACGGCCGGTAGCTACGGTACCACGACCGGTAATGGTGAATACGACCTCGACGGGCATAAGGAAAGGCTTATCAGTCTCACGTACAGGATCAGGAATGTACTCATCAACGGTATCCATGAGCTCCATAACCTTGTCGCCCCACTCGCTGTTAGGATCATTAAGTGCAAGAAGTGCGGAACCCTTAACGATAGGACAATCGTTGAACTCGTACTCTTCAAGCTGCTCGGTGATCTCCATCTCAACCAGCTCAAGAAGCTCTTCGTCGTCAACCATATCACACTTGTTCATGAATACTACGATGTAAGGTACGCCTACCTGACGGGACAGAAGGATGTGCTCCTTGGTCTGTGCCATAACGCCATCGGTAGCAGCTACAACGAGGATAGCAACATCCATCTGTGCAGGCCCGGTGATCAAGTTCTTTACATAGTCAGCATGGCCGGGGCAGTCAACGTGAGCATAGTGTCTCTTCTCGGTCTGATACTCAACGTGTGCGGTAGAAATGGTGATACCACG
>JAZULD010000023.1:0-7750 GCA_045643625.1 Acetatifactor sp.
GAGATGAAATCTTCCTCATCAAGATCGTACTGCTCCTTCAGGATCGCAAGGATATTGTCCTTAACGCCCTTCTTGGCTTCGCTCTCTTCCTTCTCATTCTTCTTGTCGATGAGCAGGGGCTTGTTGCCGACTACGATATCAAGTGCCTCGCCGTCGATCACGTTGGATGCCTTCTTCTCAAGCTGCTCCTGAGCTAAGTGAATGAGCAGATCGGATACGAAGAATACGGGATCGTCCTCGCCGTCACCGACATTTACAAGCACGGTGGTGCCGTCCTTCTTCACTACAACGCCGTGAATTGCAAGGGGAATGGTGACCCACTGATACTTCTTAACGCCGCCGTAATAATGAGTATCCAGCAGTGCAAAACCGCCGTCCTCATACAGAGGGTTCTGCTTGATATCCATGCGGGGGCTGTCGATGTGAGCGCCCAGGATGTTCATACCGTTCTCAAGGGGCTTCTCACCCATATTCATCATAACGATGGACTTGTTCATCCATACACTGTATACCTTATCGCCGGGCTTTAACTCTTCGCCTGCCTTGATCACGCTCTCGAGTTCTCTGTAGCCTGCCTCGGTGATCATGTTAACGATGGTGTCGATACATTCTCTCTCGGTCTTGCCGTTATCCAGGAAATCTCTGTACTCCTTGTTCAGCTTCTCAAGCTTCTTGAGCTGCTTCGCATCATAAGTTTCCCAAGCATTTTTCTTTTTCATAAAAATAAACCTCCTAAGGACCGGGCATCCTCTTAAATTATCTGCGCTCCGTTTCACACCCGGATCAAACATTTCGGAGCTTCCCTAAAATAAGCACATCTATTATATCAAAAATCCTTTGAAAAAGCACTCTCTTTCTTAACTCTCTTAAGAATTCCCGCAAAAAAGCCCGGAGAACGAATCCCCCGGGCTTTTGATCTGCCAAAAAACTTTTTTACCGCGTATTACTGACGAAGCTCGATGCCCATCTGCTCAAGGCCGTTTAAGATCTTCTTCATAGCTGCGCTTACATCGCTCTCATCCAGAGTTCTGTCCTTAGCGCGGAAGCTGATGGAATATGCAACGGACTTGAAGCCTTCCTTGATCTGGCTGCCCTCGTAGATATCGAAGAGCTTGCAGGTCTCAAGAAGCTTGCCGCCTCTCTGATAGATCACCTGCTCGATCTGGCCTGCCAGAATGCTCTTGGGAACTACCATACTGATGTCACGGCTTACAGCAGGGAATCTTGCGATGCCTTCGTACTTTCTGTCGAAGGTGGTCTTGGGAACGATCACGGGCATATCAAGCACTGCAACATATGCCTTGGTTCCGATGTCGTAATTAGCACATACGGTAGGATGAACCTCACCCATGTAGCCTGCTACTTCACCGTCGTAGCAGATGAGAGCCTGACGACCGGGATGCAGGAAAGGCTTGCCTGCTGCGGGATCGTACTCAACTCTGTTCTTTAAGCCAACGCTCTCGAAGAACTCTTCCACAACACCCTTTAAGGTGAAGAAGTCGCCGTCACCGTAGAAACCTAAGGTGAACTGCATTCTCTCGTCGGGAAGCTCGGTGAGAGGAAGTGCCTTGGGAAGGTAAATATTGCCAAGCTCGTAGAGCTTTACATTCTTATTTCTGCGGTTGTAGTTGGTTGCAAGGCTTGTAAGCATACCGTTTAAGGAGATGGTTCTCATTACGGAGAAGTCCTCGCCCAGAGGATTGGAGATGGTAACGGTATTTCTCAGCACATCGTCTGCGGGAAGTAAGAGCTTGTCGAATACCTTGGGGCTCTCGAAGGAGTAGCTCATACCCTGGGAGAAACCGCAGTACTCAGCGATGTCTCTTGCCTTAGCCTCGATGCGGAGCTTGTAGGAAAGTCTGCCGGTGGTTGCCTCACCCTTGGGAAGTGTGGTGGGGATCTTGTCGTAACCGAAGAATCTTGCTACTTCCTCTGCGATATCGGCGCTGCCGATCAGATCCTGACGGAATGCGGGGATCACTAACTTGTTCTCCTCTGCAACGTACTCGATCTCAAGGCGCTTGAAGATCTCAAGCATCTCCTCTGCGCTTACATCGGTACCGAGGAGCTTGTTGTACTTAGCGGGCTCAAAAGGAAGCTCTCTTAAAGCTGCGATGGGCTCTTTTACATCAACCATGCCGCCTACAACTTCGCCGCAGCCCAGCTCTTCGATGAGCTGACATGCGCGGTCGATAGCTGCCTCAGCGTTGCCGGGCTCAAGACCCTTCTCGAAGATACCGGAAGCGTCGGTACGAAGGCCGACTCTCTTAGCGGACTTACGGATGTTGGGACCGTTGAAAGTTGCTGCCTCGAAGAGGACAGTCTTAACATCGTCGGTGATCTTGGAGTTCTCACCGCCCATGATACCTGCGATACCGATCTCCTTCTCTGCGTCGCAGATCATGAGAACTTCGGGATCGAGCTTACGGATCTGGCCGTCAAGAGTCATGAACTCTTCGCCTTCCTGTGCACGCTTAACGATGATCTTGTTGCCTGCGATGGTGTCAAGATCGTATGCATGCATGGGCTGACCGTACTCTTCCATTACATAGTTGGTGATATCAACCAGGTTGTTGATGGGGCGGATGCCGCTGGAAGCAAGTCTTCTCTGCATCCACTTGGGGGAAGGTCCGATCTTGATATTCTTAACAACTCTGCCGATGTAACGGGTGCAGAGGTCGGGATCTTTTACTTCTACGCTAATGTAATCGGCTGCGTTCTCGCTGTTGCCGGTCTTCTTTACAACGGGAGCAATAAAAGGCTTTCTGAAGGTTGCTGCAGCCTCTCTTGCAACGCCGAGCACGCTGTAACAGTCAACACGGTTGGAAGTGATCTCATACTCAAAAACAGTGTCGCGAAGACCGAGAATCTCTACTGCGTCCGCGCCGATCTCGGTGTCGGGCTCGAAGATGTAGATACCCTCTTCGGGTGCTTCGGGATACATATCTCTGGAGGAGCCGAGCTCTTCGATGGAGCACATCATACCGTTGCTGGGTACGCCGCGAAGCTTGCCTGCCTTGATCTCGATACCGTCTGCGGGAAGGGGACCGCCGTCATGGCCGCCTGCTACCTTACCGCCGTCGAGAACAACGGGAACCTTGTCGCCTACCGCAACATTGTGAGCGCCGGTAACGATCTGGATGGTCTCGCTGCCGATATTTACCTGGCAAACGATGAGCTTGGTTGCATCGGGATGAGCCTCGATCGCGGTGATCTGACCAACGATGATCTTCTCCAGATTCTTATCTCTTCTCTCAAAACCTTCTACTTTGGTACCGGTCAGAGTCATTGCATCGCAGTACTCCTGGTCGGTACAGTTCAGTTCAGGCACATATGCCTTGATCCATGATAATGCTGTATTCATAATCTATTCCTTTCAAAAAAGTGGGATGTCCGGTTTTCGTTGTTAGAACTGCTTCAGGAATCTTGCATCGTTCTCGTACAGGAGACGCATGTCATCGATCTCGTACTTTAAAAGTGCGATTCTCTCAAGACCTACACCGAAAGCAAATCCGGAGTACTCGTTGGGATCGATGTTGCTCATCTCAAGAACGTGAGGATGAACCATACCGCAGCCTAAGATCTCGATCCAGCCGCTGCCCTTACAGAAACGACAGCCGGAACCGCCACACTTGAAGCAGGTGACATCCACTTCCGCACTGGGCTCGGTGAAGGGGAAGTGATGAGGTCTGAACTTAACCTTGGTCTGCTCGCCGAAGAGCTGCTTTGCGAACTCAGCAAGGGTACCCTTTAAGTCAGCAAAGGTAATATTCTTGTCGATTACAAGACCTTCGATCTGGTGGAAGGAAGGTGAATGGGTAGCATCCACTTCATCTGCACGGAATACTCTTCCGGGTGCGATCATACGGATGGGAAGCTTGCCCTTTTCCATCTCATGAACCTGAACGGGGCTGGTCTGGGTACGCAGAAGGATGTCGCCGGTTACGTAGAAGGTATCCTGCTCGTCCTTTGCGGGATGATCTGCGGGAATGTTCAGTGCCTCGAAGTTGTAGTAATCTCTCTCGACTTCGGGACCCTCAACTACCTCATAGCCCATACCTACGAAGATGTTCTCAACCTCTTCCAGGGCGATGGTGTTGGGATGTCTGTGACCGATCTCTGCCTTCTTGGCAGGAAGGGTAACATCGATTACTTCTGCCTTTAACTTAGCCTCCATGAGAGCCTTCTCCATCTTGGAGCCGACTTCCTCGAGAGCTGCCTCGATCTGTGCTCTGGTCTCATTGACCATCTGTCCAACCTTGGGACGATCCTCGGGAGCTACGTCCTTCATGGATTTCAAAACATTGGTCAACTCACCCTTTTTGCCAAGGATCGCTACTCTGATCTCATTCAGCAATTCCATGCTGTCACAGCCGTTGATCTTCGCCAGGGCCTGTTCTCTGATCTGGTCCAATTTCGCTTTCATACTTTTCCTCATTTCTGCGCTGCTGTGATAAACGTACTCCCGCAGGCAGCGCTGCCGCGAGGAGGGGTATTGGGAACAAATATAAGTGCATACACACAAAAAAAGTCCCTTGCCTACAGCAAGGGACGAAAGATCCGCGGTACCACCCTAATTCCTGTCAGATGACAGGCTCTTCATTGCACGTAACGAGTGCGAAACGTCCCGGACTACATGTAACTTCATCCGGGCAGCTCCGGTGGGAAATTCGACATTTCATCCGAACCCGGAAAAGCTTCCAGCCGATGGCTTCTCCTCTCTGTGGGAAAATGAAACGCTACTGGCGAAGCAAGCTTCGCAACACCTTCACAGCCTTTTTCATACGAACTTATTGTAGTAAGTTGCCCCCGGAATGTCAAGTGCTAAATACTATTCGGCACTTCCTTCATCGGGCACACTCTTCTTTTTCCCGCTTCTCATGGCCAAAACGGTAAAATACCTGTTGATAAAGGCGCCGATCAGCACGATGTAGGCGCAGAAATACAGCCACAGCATGATGAGCAGAATGATAGACAGACTGCCGAAGACCGTGGGATCGGACCACGCCGCGTACAGGGAGAAGCCCCAGGAGAAGGCGCTCCAGGCAAGGGCCGATATCATGGCTCCGGGCAGCTGGCGCGTAAAATGCAGCTTCCTGTCGGGCAGGATCGTGTAGATCAGGGCAAAAATCAGTGTCAGCAGCGGCCAGATATAGAGAAAGCGCACCTGAAGCACTCTGTGAAGCATCAGTCCCACCGAAGGGAAATGTCCCGTCACGAGGTCCAGGATCTGTTCTCCGAAGACGATGACGGATAAGCTCACCACCATGCCGATCAGAAACAGCACGGTATAGATGCAGGCCATGGTGCGTACCACCACATAATTTCTTTTTTCACGCACGCCGTTGATGGCGTTTAAGCCCCGCATCAGCGCCAGATTACCCTTGCCGGCGGACCACACGGTAAATACCGCAGCCACTGTCAGAATGCCTGCAGAGCTTGCGTAAGCCTGGGCGATCAGGTCCGTGAGCAGTCCGTGAAACTTCTCCGGGGTAAAATCCACCACGAATCTCACCAGATTGGCCTCGGTAAGGTTCGTGTAAGGGATGATGGCGCACACCACCATCAGCATGGGCACGATGCTCAAAAAGAAGAAAAACGCCGTGCTTGCCGCGTGGGCACCGATATATTGTTTATGCATAATGTTGGAGATATTTCGAATCTCCCTTAAAATGCGTTTCATTTATTTCCTCTGTTCTGTATAGTTTACAAGTTTGCAGCCGTCGTAGAAAAACGTAAGGATCTGCTCGGCACTTAAGCCCTCAGCCGCCATGTATCTTGCTCCGTTCTGACTCATGCCGATACCGTGTCCGAAGCCGCCTCCTGTCAGTCGGTAACCTGTCACGCGGTCTCCGTTTTCAAAAGTCTCAATGATAAAATATGCGCTGGGCAGCAGCTTGGGTGTGCTGACATTGGAACCATCCTGCCGCTTTACCTTGACATTTCCCTCACAGAGAACGCTGCGGATGTTGCCCTCCGTGATCACCTTGTAGGTCGCCTTGTCGGTCTCAATGATGAGCTCGTCGGCACTTCCGCCCATGCATCTTGCGGTGACGGAGATATTTTTGATCGAGGAAAATGCCTGTATGGGCTTCTCTGCATATCCATCGCCTGTCAGGGTCAGGACATACCGGGTATTTTTCTCATAATTCTTAACGAGCTTGTCGTACAGGGTGCCTGCCGATAACTCTTTTACCTCGTAGCTCCAGCGGTACCAGCCGTCACCTGACTCGTAGTCGTCCTTGTCCACCGAGGTGATAAAGCGTGCAAAATTCTCCTCTTCCATCAGCGCGAGGCCATCCTTCTCGGGGTCTCCCTTGTCCTTCTCTTTCACCGCGCTTCTACTTAAACGCTTGGACTTCAGATAGGCCGGGATCTCATCGGGACTCTTCCAGATGTCAGCCCTGGTGCCGATACCGGCCGAGGTGGAATAATAATAGGTCTCCGCCACTTTTCCATCGGGAGTCATGAGCAGGATCCCTGCCGTGTCGTCCACGGCCGCATTGGTCCTTGCGTCCTCACTGTTGTTATTATACACCTGATAGGACGTGGAGTCATCCAGATGTGCGCCGAAACGGGGGTAGGAAGCCTTCTGCATATGTCCGTATGCGTAGGTTCTGGCGCAGACAGCCTGCACCTTCAGAGCCTGGGCGGGGTAACTTGCGGGCATTTCACTTGGGATCACCGAATAGAGATATTTTTCCAGGGGTAGCTCATTGATCATGGCAAGCTTGCCCTCGGCCTTCTTAAGCTCGATGCAGCCCTTGCAGGAAGGCGTGCCGAGCTTGCGGTTGACGCTGTTTAAGATAACGCTGCCGCCTTCGGCAGGCACGATCCTTGCGCTGCCGTAATTAAGATAGGCGCTCTGCGTGGTAAAATGCAGCACCTCTCCCGCTTCGTAATGTTCGGTAGTTCTTCCCTCCTCCGAAGCGAAGATCAGGTCAAAATCCGTATCACAGGTAAGGTCAGCCTCCTCGTGCAGCAATCCATCGTAGTCGCTTGCCTTGATCAGCACGCGAATGCGCTCCATGGGCTCCTCGCGAAGGCGCAGCGCACCTGCAATTCGTCCGTTTTCAATGATAAAATCAGTCAGGTCGTAGCCGTAGCCAAGCATCTCTCTGCCGCAGCTTACAGGCTCCTTCCCTGTCAGAAGATAACACTTGTAGTCCTCCTCCATGGGGATCTGACCGTGCTCCTCAAGCTCGATAAAGTCGCCGTCCGCCTTGAGAAGTCTTCCGTTTATTCGCTCTCTCTTGCCGTGGACTGCGGTGATCTCACCGTCCTTGACCACAAGGTCCGCCAGACACTTTTTCAGATCGTTCTCACGCTCGCAGTACTTCTCGTAGGGGAAAAAGAGCTCCTCTCCCTCATAGAAGATGTGAACGCCCTTCCTGTCGGAGTCTGTGACATAGGCATTGTCAAAATACAGGATCTCGGGCTCATAGACGATCCCCTCAATTTGCTCGTGATCCCGCTCCTCCACCGCAGGAGGGGTCTTAAAGATCGCGATCAGCGCAAAAAAGACCACAAGCCCGGGAAGCGCCAGAAAAGCGATGGGGTGCTTCTGCAGTTTCTCTATGAAGTTTTTGATCCTTTCGCTTCGCTGCATCTCAGTGATTACCATTCGCCCCCCAAATGTCGCATGCGAGCTTACATATTTGCCCGGCTCATCGGGAAAATAGATAAAGGAGCGGCCAAAGCTGCTCCTTTTTCTCTTGTATCTATATTGTGACTGAATTCTTCTGAACCC
>JAZULD010000024.1:0-16014 GCA_045643625.1 Acetatifactor sp.
GTAGCGCTTGCTGATATTCAGGGCGCATGCCACGATATCTTTTTCAAAATCGTGCTCGTCGCGGAACATCTTGATGCGCTCCGCGTAATCGTAGGCGATACCGTCTGCCAGGCTGACGCCGGGAACCCAGATCTGCTTGGCACCTGTAAGAAGCACAAGTCTTCTTAAGATCATGGCACTGATGAGCACCAGGGGAACTCTCTCCTCGGAGATACCCAGTGCTGCCGCCGCCTCGAAGGTATTCTGTTTGTAAAATGCTTTCAGCTGCTCCTCGAACGCGCCGGGCAGAAGAATTGCCTTGTCCTTGTTGCGTCCGGCTCTCTTGGACACCACGGGGGAGAGATAATCATCCACGATGATGATGTTCTTGATCTCGCGGTCCTTCAGATAGAGCTTCTTATAGGTATTCAGCTGTGCGCTTGCCAGCTCGTCGACCAGCTCGCCGAAGCGCTCTCTGCTCACATTGACATTCTGCAGGATCTCCTGGATTCGCAGAACGCCCAGATTCAGGTTCTGGGTGGACACCAGCGTGTCGTTGTCAAACAGGGACAGCTGGATGCTGCCGCCGCCGATATCCAGGATAGCGGTCTTTTCTTCGATGATCTTGCGGAAGCTCTCGCCGGTTGCCGCTACGGACTTATAGTCTAAGAATCTCTGCTCGGAATTGTTCAGGATCTCCACCACAAGACCGGTCTTCTGCTTGATCTGGTCTAAGATGATGTCGGAGTTGACCACCTCACGCACCGCACTGGTAGCGCAGGCTCTGTAGGCCTCCACCTTGTAGCCTGCCATGATCTCGGTAAAGCCCTTTAAGATATGGCAGAGCTCCTCCATTCTCTCGGTGCTCAGCCGGCCGGTCACATAGGTCTCGCTGCCCATGTCCAGTCTGTGGGTGACACTGTCCACCTGACGCATATTGTTTTTGCCGGAAAATTCGTAGATCTTCATGGAAAGCTCGTAGCTTCCGATGTCGATGGCCGCAAATAATTTAACACTCAATGATGATTACCTGCCTTTTCTGCGGGTCCTATTGCTTGGCGCTGATATAGTCGATAAACTGCTGCGCAGTTCTGCCGGTGAGGCCGCCGTGCTGCAGCTCCCAGGCATTTGCCTCAAGAAGCAGCTGCTCCTCAGGCACGGTGATGTTGTTTCTCTCGGCAAGGACCTTAACGATATTCTGGAACTGCTTCTTGTTGGGTGCGCCGAAGTAGATGGTCACACCGAAACGGTATACTAAGGACAGCTTCTCCTGAACGGTATCGCCGGTGTGCATGTCCTCGCGGATCTCCTCTCTGTCGCCAAAATTTTCACGGATGAGATGACGGCGGTTGGAGGTCGCATAGATCAGTACGTTCTCGGGCTTCTTCTCAAGGCCGCCCTCGATCACTGCCTTTAAGTACTTGTACTCGATCTCAAAATCTTCAAAGCTTAAGTCATCCATGTAGATGATAAAGCGGTAGTTGCGGTTCTTGATCTGGGTGATGACCTCATTGAGATCCTGGAACTGATGCTTGTAGATCTCGATGATGCGCAGACCTCTGTCATAGTATTCGTTGGCGATCGCCTTGATGCAGGAGGACTTGCCGGTGCCTGCGTCGCCGAACAGCAGACAGTTGTTGGCCTTTTTGCCCTCAACAAAGGCATCGGTATTATCGGTGAGCTTCTTCTTGGGAGTCTCGTAGCCAACCAGGTCGTCCAGCTTGACGTGGGTGATGTTCAGGATGGGAACGATGTGTACGCCCTCCTCATCATGTGTCACGCGGAAAGACTTGTGAAGACCAAACTTGCCCACACCGTACTCCTTGTAGAATGCAGTCAGGGTAGCCTTCATCTCCTCGGGGCTCTCGTTCTCGCAAAACTTCATAGCCAGCTCACAGATCCTGTCACAGATACGGCTGTTGTAGACCTTGCTGCCGTCTGTGGAGCGCTCGTAGTCGGTGATCATGAAGAACTCGGGTACGTTCAGGACCTCGGTCATATCGGTAAAATCGTAATCGTAAAACTCTTTAAAAATGCGGATATCGTGGAGCACCGCGGTGTTGATGCTTCCGGTGATCTCTCCTCTGATCTCACAGCTGCAGCTGTAGCTGTTCTCGTTGTTTACAAGAAGGTTGGCCAGATAGCAGTGCCAGAGATTGCCGTAAAAACCGTAGTTGCCGGCAAGCTCGATCAGCTTGTGGATACACTCGAAGAAAAGTGCTCTGATGTCCTCCTTGTTATAAAAATCATCCTTGTAATTGGACATGAGCCATGCCATGTCGTTTAAGAGTTCACCGTCCTCAAAATCGCGGTAAACCATCAGTTCCTGTTCTCTCATTTTCAGTCCTCTGTTTCTAGTAATTTCCTAAGATCTTCATGCTGCGGGATTCGTCGCGCAGTCCGCGGAGCGCGTTTTTCACGGCGCTGTCCCCCAGGTTGCCCTCAAAATCGATGAAGAAGCGGTACTCCCAGCTTCTGCCCTCGATGGGACGGCTCTCGATCTTGATCAGGTTCAGATTGTTGTAGATAAAGTGTGAAAGGATATGATACAGCGATCCGCTCTCGTGAGGGATCTCCAGGCTGATACTGATCTTGCCTGCGTCCTCACGGAAGATCTTCTGGTTGGTAACGATGATAAAACGGGTGGAGTTGTTCTTCTCGTGGTTCACGCCCTTCTTCAGGACCTCCAGGCCGTACAGTTTGGAGCAGAGCTCACTTGCGATGCACGCCTTGGTGGGATCCTTGTCCTCAGCAACCTTCTGTGCCGCAAATGCATTGTTCTGCATACTGATCTGCTGCCAGCCCTTCTCGTTCAGGAATCTGGAGCTCTGCATCAGAGACTGTGGATGGGAGTAAACGGTATTGATATTGGCGATGTCTGTGCCGGGTACTGCCATGAGACAGTGCTCGATCTTGATGATCTGCTCGCCCACGATATAGTTCTCGAACTCGGTGAGAAGGTCGTAGATCTCGCTGACAAAGCCTGCGGTGGAGTTCTCGATGGGAAGCACCGCAAAATCGGCCGCGCCCTCCTCGATAGCGCTCATAGCCTCACGGAAAGTGTTTACATGGAAGCTGTTGACCTGCTCGCCGAAGTACTCGATCATGGCAGCCTGGGAGTAAGCACCCTCAGCGCCCTGAAATACGACTCTTGCGGTCTTGGTCTCAAGCTCCTTCACACCGATAAAGGGCAGTCTGCCCACGCTGCCGTTCTTGGCAAGCAGCTGGTACTGCAGTTTGCGGCTCATGCTCATGATCTGCTCAAAAAGCTCCTCAATGCCGTGGCTGTTGAAATCGTTGTGTGTCAGGGCCTTGACCTTGGCTAACTTCTCCTGCTCTCTCTGTCTGTCAAAGACCTTCTTGCCGGTGCTGATCTTGTACTCAGCAACCTGGGAGCAGACGTCCATTCTTCTCTCATAAAGTTCTACGATCTTGCGGTCGATGTCATCGATCTGATCGCGCAATTCCAGTAAATCCATTGATGTATTACCTCTCATTTTTATTGTAAGCGTACGCTTATTCCTCGATATGATCCAGACCCTGGCTCAAAATGGTGACAATGTGAGAATCCGCGGGAGAGTAAAAAATAGTCTTGCCCTCTCTTCTGTTCTTCACAAGGTCCATCTGCTTCAGCACGCGCAGCTGGTGGGAAATGGCGGACTGGGACATGCCGAGCAGCGCGGCAATGTCATACACGCACATCTCGGAGCTTAAGAGCACATACAGGATCTTAAGCCTGGTGGGGTCGCCAAATACCTTATATAATTCTGCCAGATCCTTCAGTTCCTCCTCGGGCGGAAGTTCACGTTCTGCCTGTCTGATCTCTTCTTCCTTTAGGTAGATAAACTCCTTCTCAGCCATGTTGTCTCCTCGCTTTCCCGCAGCGCAAACTGCAGACGTCGGTCATTGTTTATACATTACCTTTTATTATACCGCATTTTACATATGAGCACAATTTATTTCTGTTCATCTGTTCATATGTTGCATATTATCTTTCGAAAAATTCCTGCATTCCCGCACTCATGTGAAGTTTGCCCTCGCTGTCCACAAAAAGCACCTCCTGGCCAAGCTCCTCGGCAAGCGCCATGCCGCGCTCCGCACCAAGCACAAAACAGGCCGTAGACAGGGCATCTCCCACAAGACCGTCCTTACCAAGGACAGTCACGCTGCGCACGCCGCTGTCCGCAGGTGCGCCTGTATTCCTGTCAAGAATGTGATGATATCTCACACCGTCAACTTCCGCAACGCGCTCATAATCGCCTGAGGTGGACACGTACCACTCTCCGGTGAGGACCAGGCTGCCCAGAAGCTTCGTATTGTCCGCCGGATCCTTGACTCCGATCCTCCAGGGACTCTTATCGGGCTTGCTGCCAAGGGTCAGCACGCTGCCGCCAAGGGAGACGACTGCGCCCGTCAGGGCATCTTCCCGTTCTTTCAGCTCTTCTGCGACAAGGTCAAGCGCTGCGCCCTTGCCCACCGCGCCGAGATTCAGCACCATGCCCTCAGGCAGGATGTATCCTTCTTCTGTCTTTTCGATTCTCTCAAAACCGGTCCGGGCCAGCGCCTCAGCGATCTCCTCTTCGGAAGGCACTCTGAAAGGCTCATCTCTGTCCTTATCAATGCCCCAGAGAAGGGTCAGGGCACCCAAAGAGATGTCAAGTGCGCCGCCTGTGGCTTCGCAGAGGTCCAGGGATCTGTTCAGGATGTCGTCAAGCATATATCCGGCGTCTTCGGTCGCTCTCTCATTCAATTCCGCCAGCGCCGAACCTTCGATATCGGGTGACAGCACCTCTTTTTCAAGGGCGGTCACTCTCTCATAGAGCACATCCGGAAGTTCCTTCACGCTCTCGTTTCCATACACTTTGAAGTTCACCACCGTACCCATTGCGGTATCGGTCAGACTGTATTCATGGGTTTTTACACCCGTACAGCCCCCTATAAACAAACAGAAGACCGCCAATCCAAGTACGGCCGCCCTCCGGTTTTTTCCCTGTAAAAAAAACTTCATTTTCTGTTTCCTTTTTGCTATACTTTACCCTACAGAAGACGCTCGTTTCATCCTGTGAGGTACCTATGCGCACAATGCCCTCTTACATAAAAACTGCATATCTGCTTACCGCACTGATCCTTCTGATCTTTGGGGCTTCCGTCTACGCGCTTGCAGCAAGACCAAAAGTTACTTCCGCCACAGCCTACGTCTATAAGGAAGGTCTTCTGGTGCGCACGTTCGATCTGGGCGCACTCACCGAGCCCACGATCATCCGCATCGAAGGCTCAAACGGCGATTTCAACGATGTGCTTGCCAGACCCGGCAGCATCGGAGTTCTGGATGCCAGCTGTCCGCACAAGTACTGCGCGGAACAGGGCATGAGCGAAGGTTCCCTGCTTCCCATCATCTGCCTGCCAAACAGGCTTGTGATCGAGATCTATGACAATGCCGCGCTGACGGACGCCATCACCTATTAACGCTTTCTGATACGGAGGTTTTCCATGCAGACCCGTAAACTGACCGCTCTGGCCCTGCTTGCCGCAGCGGCCCTGATCATTCATACCATCGAAGGCTTTCTGCCCCCTCCTCTGCCGATCCCCGGCATCAGACTGGGCCTTGCCAACATCATCACACTGTTCGTGCTCTGCACCTACTCCTACAGGGAAGCCCTTGCGGTACTCATCGTCCGCATCGTGCTGGCTTCTCTCTTCTTCGGACAGGCCGTCAGCTTCACCTACAGCCTCGCGGGAGGACTCATGTGCCTGATCGTTATGGCCCTGATCAACAGCCTGCTGAAGGGACATTATGTCTTCCTGACCGGCGTCTTCGGTGCCCTGACCCACAACATGACCCAGATCATGGTGGCGCGTTTTCTCACCGGCACCTCAGGCGTCTTCGTCTACGTGCCATATCTTGCCATCAGCGCTGTAGTGACCGGACTTTTTACCGGCCTGTGCGCTCATTTTCTGCTGAAACATCTGAGACGTTTACTGCGAGACAAAAGCATTTATTAAGAATCCAGCGCATCTAACATCTGCGCCACAGTCTTTCCACTGATCGGATGTCTGAAGAAAGGTGCGATCTCACTAAGAGGCTTCAGCACAAAGTATCGGTTCTCAAGATCGACATGAGGAATGATCAGATCCTTGTCCTCATAGATCAGCTTATCATAAAAAAGAATATCCAGATCCAGTGTTCTGGGACCCCAGTGCACCTTGCGCTCTCTCTTCTCCCCCGCCTCGATCTCATGAAGGAGGTCCAAAAGTTCCCCGGGAGGAAGCAGTGTCTTTAAGCCGATGGCTCCGTTTAAGAAGTCCTCCTGCTCCACACCGCCGTAGGGCGCGGTCACTAAGAGTCCGGATACCTCAACATCTTTGATCTGTCTGTTACATGTAAGCGCTTCCAGCGCTTTTTTAATGTGTAATTCTCTGTCGCCCATGTTGGAGCCAACGGACAGATACACCTGATGCCAACCGCGCTCCACGCAGACGCTGACAGACTTAAAAGGCAGTTCAATGGGCGCTTCGGGCTTACGGATCTCAAGCTTGAGCTTCTCAACAAGAGGATAATGAAGCAGGATCTCCTCGGTGAGCTTCTCAGCCACAGTCTCCAACAGTTTGCAGGTGTTTTCCTTCATCCATCCATTGATAAAATGACATACCTCACCGTAGTTGACGGTTGCGGTAAGATCGTCACACAGTCCCGCCCTGCGGGTATCCAGATACAGGACAGCGTTTACAAAAAACGGCTGGCCTTTTTTATTTTCCTCAGGATAAACGCCGTGATAGGCATATATTTCAAGGTCTTCAATACGGATCTCGTCCATAGTAATCCCTCCTAACTTCCAAGGATCGCCTCACACATCTTGATGGCGCGGACATTTTTCTTAACATCGTGAACGCGCACGAAAGCGCAGCCCTTCTGCACTGCCATGACGGTGGTGGCAAGGGTGCCCTCCTCGCGCTCGGATGCGGGAAGGTCAAGTGTCAGTCCGATGACGGACTTTCGGCTGGTGCCAAGCAGCACGGGAAGCCCAAGCTCATGAAGCACCTCAAGAGATCTAATGATCTGCAGGTTGTGCTCATAGGTCTTGCCGAAACCAACGCCGGGATCAAGGATGATCTTATCCTTAGGAATGCCCGCCGCATCGGCAAGTGCCACGCACTCTCTCAGATCACTAACCACATCTGCAAGATAATTCTCATACTCTGCCTTTGCGCGATTGTGCATCAGGCAGCATGCCACGTTCCCTTCTGCGATCACGCCTGCCATCTTAGGGTCATATTTTAAGCCCCAGATATCATTGATCAGATCGACGCCCGCATGAATTCCCGCAAGGGCAACCTGCGACTTGTAGGTGTCCAGGGAAACAGGCACATCAAAGCGCTCCTTCACCGCACGGATCACAGGGAGCACTCTCTCGATCTCCTCCTCATCGGACAGTTTGGTGTAGCCGGGTCTTGTGGACTCGCCGCCAATGTCCAGGATATCCATGCCGTCTTCCAGCATCTGTTCCACATGCTTAAGCGCAGCGTCCTTGTCGTTCCATTTGCCGCCGTCCGAAAAGGAGTCCGGCGTCACATTCAAAATACCCATCACATAGGTGTGATGTGCAGTATCAAACTCTCGATTTCCGATGATCATTTTACAGTCCCTCGATCCAGGTCTTTACCAGTCCGATCCAGGATGCACATTCCTCCTGGATCATGCCGCCCTCTGCGTTCTGGGTCAGCTTGTTGGCAAGGCACAGTCCGTGTGCGCCCTTGCTGTACATGTGAAGCTCGGTGTTGACGCCGGCTCTTCTGAGGGCGCCGGCAAAAAGCAGGGAATTCTCCACAGGTACCAGTTCGTCCTCGAAGGTGTGCCAGATAAAGGTCTTGGGGGTCTTATCGGTAACACAGTTCTCCAGAGACATTGCCTCTGTGAGTTCTTCCTCTCTCTCAGCCAAAAGGTTTACAAAGGAATCTCTGTGAGCGAACTCGCCGGAGGTGATCACGGGGTAACAGAGGATCAGGCCGTTTGGCTTAATGATCTCGTTGTCGGTGATTCCAAGCTTCTCGGCCAAGAACTTCTCCTGCCAGAACACACCCATGGAAGCGGTGAGATGTCCGCCTGCAGAGCTGCCCAGCACGATGATCTTGTCGGTGTCCACATGCCACTCCTCTGCGTGCTCGCGGATCAGCTTGATGCTTGCTGCAAGCTCGGTGAGCGCGGTGGGGTAAACTGCGGGCTTCACAGAGTAGCGAAGCACTGCGGAGTGATAACCCATGGCCATAAACTGTAAAGACAGGGCCTCAGCCTCTCTGTCGGAGGTAAAAAAGTAAGCACCGCCGGGGCATACCAGCACCAGAGGTCTCTTATCGATCATAATATTTTCATAGTCATCCTGAATATAGGTCACCAGTTTTGCATAGGGCATGGAACCCTCTTCCCTCATGGGAAATGTCTCGTGTAACATAGCTGTCCTTTCCGCTGCTTTCTGCAGACTCTGTAGATATTAATAATTCAAATGCAGATTTTTCCTGTCGCCCTTCCAGTTGCACTGGCTCTCAGCCGGACAGGCGTAGCATGCGCGGCTCAACTTGTCCGCGCGGTACAATAAGCCGACAAGCCCCGGCACGGAAGCACTGTCTGCGTCGCGATGTTTGTCAATCGCCTCTGTGATCACAGCGCTCTCTTCCTCCGTGAAACCGCAGTCTGCCAATATCTTCGGCGCGATGGCCGCACTTGCCTTCTCGTGGGGAATTCTGTCGGAATACTGCAGGTGCTTGCCAAGATCGTGAAGCAGCGCGGCCGCATAGATCAGCTCTACATCCTCGCCCGCACTCTCCTCGGCATTTAAGATCCTTGCGATCCTCGCCACGTCCAGAAAATGCCCCATATTATGACGGCAGAAGCGTCTGTCTGCTTCTGCCGTTAAGTTTTCCTGTAAATGATATTGAAACAGTTCATGTTTCAGGATCAGGTCGATTCTCTCCATCGTTCTCCTACCTTACGCGTGCAGCATGTTGAATAATCTCTGCTGCAGCACACTGTCCTTCTCAAACGCACCTCTTGCCGCGGTGGTCACGGTCTGACTGCCGGGCTTCTTCACGCCTCGCATAGTCATGCACATGTGCTCCGCCTCCACGAGAACCATAACGCCCTTGGCGTTTAAATGCTCCATAACTGCATCGGCGATCTGGGCGGTCATCTTCTCCTGGATCTGCAGTCTTCTCGCGTAGACCTCGACGGTTCTTGCAAGCTTGCTTAAGCCGACAACCTTGCCGTTTGGAATGTAAGCGATGTGGACCTTGCCGTAAAAAGGAAGCAGATGATGCTCACACAGGGAGTAAAAAACGATGTCCTTCTCCAGCACCATGTCGCTCTCGTCCACAGCAAACACCTTGCAAAGGTGCTCTCCGGGATCCTGCTCTTTGCCTGCAAGCAGTTCCTCATACATTCTGGCGATACGGTCGGGGGTCTCTTTCAAGCCCTCTCTGTTGTAATCCTCGCCCATGCCTTCCAGCAGCAGCTTGACTGCCTCTTCTATTTTCTTGCGATCTACCATGTGGATCCTCCAATAATCTATCCGTTATTTGCCCTGTTTTTCTACAAGGCGCATCAATTGTCCAAGGTATGAAAGGGAACCGAAGGCTAAGATCACATCATCCCTGCCCGCAAGCATCCTCGCCATCTCCACTGCCTCCTCGAGGCTGTCCGCGGTGGTGACATTGGGATTCACTCTTCTCACCGCCTCAGCAAGGGCAAGCGCCTGAAGCGCTCTCTTGTTCTGCGGAGGTGTGATGGTGATGATCTGTGCGGCATAACCGCAGGTCAGGTCGATGATCCTGTCATACTCCTTGTCCCTTAACACTCCCATTATAAAGATAATTCTTTTGTTTGTAAAATAGAATTCTATGGTTGCCGCAAGTTTTCTCGCAGCGTCCTCATTGTGGGCACCATCCACGAAAAACAGAGGCTTTTTGTCGATCAGGGTAAAGCGTCCCTTCCACACAGTGCCCTCCAAGCCTGCCTTCAGGGCATCCTCGGAGACGCGGAACGTCTCATCCGCCTGCGTCAGTGCCTTCACAGCCTCGATCGCAAGCACTGCATTGCTGATCTGGAACCTGCCGAGAAGGTGCACGGTAAGCCCCTTCATGCCTGCGTAATCAAAGCGCTGTCTCTCCAGATTGCTGCTTAAGTGTGACGCAAGTGCTGCATCCGCAAGATGAAAAACTGCGTTCATCTCCGCCGCTTTACCGCGGACCACATTAAGGACCTTCTCGTCCTGGGCCATGCAGACCACGTGACTGTCCTTTTTGATGATGCCTGCCTTCTCTCCCGCGATCTTCTCTAATGTATCTCCCAGAAACTGCATGTGGTCCATGCCAACGGAAGCGATCACGCTGACCAGAGTATCCTCGATCAGATTGGTTGCGTCCAGTCTGCCGCCCATGCCGCACTCAAGTACGACGATGTCGCACTTTTTCTCCGCAAAATACAGAAAAGCAAGTGCGGTCTCCACCTCAAAGGGGGAGGGATGAGGCAGTCCTCTGCCTGTCATACGCTCACAGGCCGCCTTCACAAGGGCCATGTTTTCACCCAGGCCCCGCCTTGAGATCATCCTGCCGTTCACCTGAATGCGCTCCCTGTACTCAAAGATGGTAGGGGACACATAGGTGCCCACGCGGTATCCTGCCGCGCGCAGAATATTGGAAATAAATGCTGTGGTGGATCCCTTGCCGTTGGTGCCGGCCACCTGGACTACCTTGAGTGTCTTCTGCGGGTCGCCCAGCTCTCTGCAAAGTTCTATGATACTGTCAAGTCCGGGCACGATGCCGATGCTCTCGATGCCCTGCACAAATTCCAGTGCTTCTCTCTCGTTCATTGTCTTCCTCGCTGCTGCAAAAAAAGGAAACACCGCCCGGATGTTTCCTTCCTTGTTTTTTAATACTGATCAATGATGTCCTCAATAGGACCGGAGCCGATATCCAGCATGTTCACGGTACGTCTCTTCAGACGTGCCTCCTCGGATTCTCTCAGGATGAAATCTTTGATCTCTCTGGAGTTCTTAATGTGCTTAAGCTCCAGCTTGGGGTTGGTGGTGTCACCGGTAAAGCAGACTACGGTACCCAGCTTGAACATCTTCTCCCAGATGGTTGCGGTGTGCTGTACATCCTGCACCTTATACATATAGCAGTCATTCTCGACAGTCTTGAAGAAACCGTCGCGGATCGTCAGGATATCTTCCCTGATATAATATTTGGTAAAGGTAAAGGGCAGTCCGAAGAATACCCATCTTCTTCTCTCGTAAAACTCGATCATCGTCAAAATCTCCTCTCCCGAAATTCTTTATGCATATTATAATCCAAGGTCGCCTTCTTTGCAAAAACTTTTTGCGGGAAGCGCTATAATTGCATTGAAAGAATGCCGCGGAAATGGTATCATGGATACAGTAAAAAATTCAGGAGGTCAACCACATGACAGCACAGGAATGTATTACCGGACGCAGAAGCATCCGTCGCTTTACCGAAGAACCCGTATCCCATGAAGTACTTGCTGATATCGTAGCTGAGGCTTCTTTCGCTCCCAGCTGGAAGAACACCCAGATCGTTCGTTATATCGCTGTTGAAGGCGAGCTTAAGGCTAAGCTTGCTGCATGCACCACTTGCTTTGCCAATAACGGTGTCATCATGAACGGTGCACCTATGGTCATTGCTATCGCAGTTAAGAAGGGCCGCTGCGGCTTTGAAAGAGATGGCTCCTTTACCACCAACCGCGGAGATTCCTGGCAGATGTTTGACGCAGGCGTTGCTGCTCAGACTTTTTGTCTTTCTGCTCATGAGCATGGTCTCGGTACCGTTATCTTAGGTATTTTCGATCAGGAAGATGCAAGCAAGGTTCTCGGCATTCCCGAAGATATGGACCTCGTGACTCTTATTCCCATCGGACATCCCGCTGAAGAGCCCGCTGCTCCCAGACGTAAGACCGTTGAGGATCTGTTATCTTTCCAATCTTAGTTATGTAAGCCGAAGAGCTATTCTTTTCTCTTCGGCTTTCTTTTCGCCCTCCCCTTCGTGCGGTGCGGGACGGGCGCAATTCACAATACCGCACAGAAAAGAGGAATTCTATGAGACATTTGATGAATCCCCTGGATTTTACCACGGAGGAACTGGACAAGATCTTCGATCTTGCCAACGACATTGAGGCCGATCCCGCCAAATATGCCCATGCCTGCGAAGGTAAGATCATGGCGACCTGCTTCTATGAACCCAGCACACGTACACGTTTGAGCTTTGAGTCTGCCATGTGCAGACTGGGCGGCCAGGTGATCGGCTTCTCCGATGCCAACTCCTCCTCCGCTGCCAAGGGCGAGAGCGTTTCCGATACCATCCGCGTGATCTCCTGCTATGCAGACATCTGCGCAATGCGTCATCCCAAGGAGGGCGCTCCCATGGTTGCCGCAGAGAAGTCCCTGATCCCCGAGGTCAACGCAGGCGACGGCGGTCACCATCATCCCACCCAGACCCTCACCGACCTTCTTACCATCCGCTCCCTCTACGGCCGTCTCGGCAACTACACCATCGGCCTCTGCGGCGATCTGAAGTTCGGCCGTACCGTGCACTCCCTGATCCGTGCACTGAGCCGCTACGAGGGCATCCGCTTCGTATTCATCTCCCCTCCGGAGCTTAAGGTTCCCGACTACATCACCGAGATCTTAAAGGACAGCGAGATCCCCTACGAGGAAGTGATCAGTCTGGACTCTGTTATGCCGGAGCTTGATCTGCTCTACATGACCCGCGTACAGAAGGAACGTTTCTTCAACGAGGAGGATTACATCCGCCTGAAAGATTTCTACATTCTGGACACCGCCAAGATGGAGCTTGCCAAGGAGAACATGCTGGTGCTGCATCCCCTGCCCAGAGTCAACGAGATCTCTGTGGAAGTGGACAGCGATCCCAGAGCCGCTTACTTCAAGCAGGCACAGTACGGCGTATACGTTCGTATGGCGCTGGTCCTGACTCTGCTTGGTATCACTGTATAAAGGGGGAAAAGATATGTTAAACGTTGGTAAGATCGAAGAAGGCTTCGTGCTGGACCACATCAAGGCCGGCAAGAGCCTGTCTATCTATGAGCATCTTCAGCTGGATAAATTAGACTGCACCGTAGCGATCATCAAGAACGCACGCAGCAGCAAAATGGGCAAGAAGGACATCTTAAAGGTTGAATGCGACATCGACAAGCTGGACCTGGATGTACTTGCTTTTATCGACCACAACATCACCGTCAATGTGATCAAGAACGGTGAGATCGTAGCCAAGAAGGAACTGGTACTGCCCAGGCAGATCAAGAATGTCATCAAGTGCCGCAATCCCCGCTGCATCACCTCCATCGAGCAGGAGCTGCCCCACATCTTCGTGCTGGCAGATGAGAAGCGCGAGATCTACCGCTGCAAGTACTGCGAAGAGAAGTACACCGAGTCCTCCAAGAAGCGCAAGTAAGCTTCTTCTCTATCCCGTGACCTGACATTTCGTCGGAGTCAAAACAATTCATACAGAAAAAATAAGCCGGAAAGGAAATCTCCTCTCCGGCTTTTCTTTTATGGGTATATACGTCATGGCTCTTCTCTTTTATAGGTCATGACTCCCAACTTGTCTTCAATAACGGTACTCTCTGTCAAACTCCAGCGTAACCTTGAACAGGTCGCCGTCTGTGGTGATGTCCATATGACCGCCCTGCAGCTCCACAAGACTCATGGCGATGGACAGTCCCAGTCCGCTGCCCTCCATATGTCTGGACTTGTCTCCTCTTACGAAGCGCTCGGACAGCTCGGAAGCGTCCAGATCAAGCGCATACTTGGACATGTTGCGGAAAATGATGCGCACCGCGTCATCTACAGGCTGAATGGTGATGTAGACTCTGGAATCCTCTTGCGAATACTTCACGATGTTGCTTAACAGATTGTCAAAAACTCTCCACAGATGTCTGCCGTCCGCCCTGATATACACGGGATCCTCGGGCTGCTTCATGATGAGGTTCAGCTGCTTGTCCATAAGACGCTGCTGATACTCGCCCTGGGCCTGAGTCAGGATCACACCTACCTCCACGCGTTCCAGGTTGACCTCCACATTGCCGGTGCTTGCCTTGGATGCCTCCATCAGGTCATCTAAGAGCTTTTTCAGGCGCTGTGACTGTCTGTAGAGCACCTCCGCATACTCGGGCACCTTGGCCTGCTCCAGCCTCTCATCGCTTAAGAGCTCCGCATAGTTGATAATGGAAGTCAGAGGCGTCTTCAGGTCATGAGACACGTTGGTGATCAGTTCGGTCTTAAAGCGCTCGCTGCGCATTCTGTCCTCCACAGCTCTCTGAAGGCCCTCACTGATATTGTTCAGGTCCTCGCCGTTTTCACGAAACTGAGGGATCATATATTTAGTGTCCACCTTGCTGTCGAGATCGCCCTGTGCAAGATTTCTTGCCTGCTTCATCAGCTTTTTGATGCATACTGCAAGGTAAACGACTGCCGCAAACAGTACGATCTTCTCGATGACCCAGATGACAGCAAGGTCCTCGGAATAGCGAACTGTAATGATGCCCAAGAACTCAAATATTGTGATCACGCCGAAAGCGATCACGGTAACAGGCACCAGGGGAATGCTCTTAACAAGCATTACGAGGAGCTGCCAGCACTTTTTGCAGAGCTTTACGCACCAATGCCATACCGTTCCGATCAAAGTACTCTTCACAAGCTCTCTTCTCTTGATACGGATCGCACCCTCCATGCAGTACCATATTCCCAGAGGGACATCGATC
The DNA here is from genome assembly GCA_045643625.1 of Acetatifactor sp. Taxonomy (GTDB): domain Bacteria; phylum Bacillota; class Clostridia; order Lachnospirales; family Lachnospiraceae; genus Acetatifactor. Next base: position 14,762 of record JAZULD010000024.1, read on the forward strand.
ACTCCAAAAAGCACGAAGAGCAGCGGGAAATCAAGCGACCTGTAATAGTGAATATTATCCAGCACCGCGAACTCACCCACTGCGATGAAGAACAGGATCAATGTCAGCACGTCAAAGTGGATCCTGTGGAGCACACCCGGAACGATGCCGCTTCGGCCGTTTCTGTGGCCTGCCGCACACATCAGAAGCACGAAGAATAAAAGACATGCAAGCAGACCTGCGGCCGCCATGCCAAATATCTCATAGCTGTGTCTGTAGAGGAAGCCCATCATCAGAAATGCAGCTCTGTAAGGCTTCCTGACAGGATTGGGACTTGTATTGTCCACCAGGATCTTGACGGTATATTCCGCTGTATATGTGGAATAATGATAAGGCAATTCATAGGAGAATTCATAATCCGCCCTTGCCTTGTCGGGATATCTGTAGACCAGCTGCTCGTCCTTATAGACCTTGCAGCTCTCGCCGGAACCTGCAAACATCCTGTCCATAGCTCTGTCCTGGCGGGTCTTGTCGCCCTTGTACTGCTGATACCACTCCATCACCTCGTAGGCTTCCCCGACCATATAGCGTGACAGACTCGTCTCCACAAATTCTCTCTCATTGAATTCATAGGAACGGTTGCCCAGCAGAAGAATCGAACCGAGACAAGCGATCACTGTCAGCACACCGGCTATGAAAAGCATCAGAAAAAGAACTGCTTTCACCCAAAAATTCCCGAGAAATGTTTTGTTATTCCCCATTTCTCCTTCCATCATTTTCTCTTCCATCATCTTCTCTCCTTCTCGATTTTGTAGCCCTGGCCCCAGACGACCTTCAGGTACCTGGGATCGGCAGGATCGATCTCGATCTTTTCTCTCAGATGTCTGATGTGGACCGCAACTGTGTTCTCGCTGCCGTAGGGCAGATCGTTCCAGATCCTGCGGTAGATCTCTTTCGGAGAAAAAACCTGACCGGGGTTCTCAAGAAGAAGCTTTAAAATATCGTATTCCGTAGGAGTCAGATTGACGTTCTCCCCATCAAGCGTCACCTTTTTCTCCTTGTCGTCCATCTCAATGCCGCCAACCTTAAGCCCGGGCTTCTCCTCCTTCGTGCCGCCTCCGAGCTGCATATATCTGCGCAGCTGGGACTTGACTCTGGCCGCCACCTCCATAGGGTGGAAGGGCTTGGTGATATAATCATCCGCACCCACATTTAAGCCCAGGATCTTGTCGGATTCCTCGCCCTTGGCAGTCAGCAGGATCACCGGTACATTG
>JAZULD010000025.1:0-20573 GCA_045643625.1 Acetatifactor sp.
TTCCCTTTTAACAGGTAGATTAAGCGAAACGCTTATCATATATCGGCATCAGCCGGCAACTTATAAAGTATAGTATTTTTTATGGAGGAAAACAAAAATGGCAGTAAAAATGAGATTAAGAAGAATGGGACAGAAGAAGGCTCCTTTTTATAGAATTATCGTAGCTGATTCTCGTTCCCCCAGAGATGGCAGATTCATCGAGGAGATCGGTACCTACGATCCCAACACCAACCCCAGCACCTTCAAGATCGATGAGGAGCTCGCTAAGAAGTGGCTCGCTAACGGTGCTCAGCCTACCGAGGTTGTAAGCAAGCTTCTGAAGATGGCCGGTATTGAGAAGTAATACAGACCGTTGGAGGTTACTTTAATGAAGGAATTGGTAGAAGTTATTGCAAAAGCGCTGGTCGACAACCCCGATGAAGTGATTGTCACCGAGAAGGTCGAGGGCAGAAACATTACCGTAGAGCTTCATGTGGCTGCATCCGACATGGGTAAGGTTATCGGCAAGCAGGGAAGAATTGCCAAGGCAATTCGTTCCGTAGTGAAGGCAGCATCATCCAGAGATAATACAAGAGTGGACGTTGAGATTGTCTAAACGAAAGAACAGGGCGGAATGCGATGAGTATTTCGCCCTTTTTTACTATTTTGTGATAGATACCGAGGAGTAAGGAATGGAAGACAGATTTCAGGTAGGAATCATCACCTCCCCCCACGGCGTGCGCGGTGAGGTCAAGGTGTATCCCACAACTGACGATGTTAGAAGGTTTAAGAGACTGAAGAACGTTATCCTGGATACAGGCAAGGGCGAGCAGCTTCTGGAGATCGAGGGCGTCAAGTTCATCAAAAATATGGTGATCTTAAAGTTCAAGGAATTCAACACCATGAATGAGGTGGAGAGATTCCGTGAAAAGAGCCTTTATGTCACCAGAGAGAAGGCCGTGCGCCTGAGAAAGGATGAGTATTTCGTGGCCGACCTTATGGGACTGAAGGTCCTTGATGAAGACGGCACCGAGATCGGCGTGCTCAGGGATGTTATGCCCACAGGCGCCAACGATGTCTATGAGATCGACTTAAACGACGGCAGAGAGCTGCTTCTTCCCGCCATCAGGGACTGTGTGCTTGAGGTGGATGTTGAGGCTGGCTATGTGAAGATCCATATTATGGACGGACTGCTGTAAAATGCGGAGGATTTCATGAAGTTCCATGTGTTGACTTTGTTCCCGGAGATGATTCTGGGAGCGCTTCATACCAGTATCATCGGACGTGCCGTGAATGCCGGGATCATCTCTTTAAATGCGGTGAATATCCGCGATTTTTCACAGGATAAGCACGGCAAGGTGGACGATTATACCTACGGCGGCGGAGCGGGCATGCTGATGCAGGCTCAGCCCGTTTATGATGCCGTGAAGTCGGTGACGGGTGACCGTAAGGTGCGCACTGTCTATGTGACCCCTCAGGGACGCCCCTTTACGCAGAGCATGGCCCATGAGCTTGCCACGGAGGATGAGCTTGTGTTCCTCTGCGGACATTATGAGGGCATTGATGAGCGCGTGCTGGAGGAGACGGTGACGGACTATATTTCCCTGGGCGATTATGTGCTCACAGGCGGCGAGCTGCCTGCCATGGTCATGATCGACGTCATCGCGAGACTGGTGCCCGGTGTGCTGAACAACGCGGAGAGCGCTCACACTGAGAGCTTTCACAACGATCTGTTGGAATATCCTCAGTATTCAAGACCTGAGGTCTGGCATGACAAGGCAGTTCCCGAAGTGCTTCTGTCAGGAAATCACAAAAAAGTAGAAGAGTGGCGTCTGGAGGAGTCCGTGAAGCGTACTGCGCAGCGACGACCCGATCTGTACGCCGCCTACAAAACCAAACAAAGAGCAATAGAGGCCATCAAAAAGCGCAAGCGTCTTACGATCCATATGTCGGAGAGCTTGAAGCGCGGTCTGGCCGACGTGCTTTACTTAAATTTAAAAGACATGCTGCTCTACAATGAGCCCATGAAACTGGCCATGATCCACGGGGAGGATCCGGAGAAAATTGACGAGCTTCTTATGAAGCTTCCGAAGGAGACGAAGACCTTAGTGGTAGCCGGAGATGGTGCTGTAGAGCCCGCAAAGGCCCATTTTAAGCCTTTTTCCTGCGAAGAGGTCAGTCAGGTGCTCTACACGGACAAGGAGCCTTTACGCGTCTCCTATAAGGAGATCGACGGTATCGGTCCCGAGGCTTACGACTATGTGAAGGCAGTTTTCCCTGAGGAAGAGGAGAAGTATCTTAAGAGACTTCTTGAGAAGGGCATGCTTGTCGGAGCATATGCGGACGGCGCGCTTGTGGGCATTGCCGGTGAGCATGAGGACGGACGGCTCGGTTTTCTCTATGTCAATGAGGACATGAGACACCGTAAGATCGGTTCAAGCCTCACAGCCTGCATGGTGAACAGAATGCTGCAGAGAGGAGACATCCCCTACGCGCAGATTCCGTCAGATAAGAGTAAGGAGCTTGACGGATTCTTCGAATCCATGGGCTTTTATACCGCAGATGCCCATGTTTTCAGGCTTTTTAAGGCATAATCAAAAAAATACCTTGCAAATACAATCGTATTATGTTAATATATCAGCGTTGCGTAAAATAGGATGGTCCTCTGTTACAGATCGTATTAAGAACGTCCGTTAGAAACAAGGAGGCACATTATGAGCAATATTATCAAAGAGATCGAAGCAGCTCAGCTGAAAGAGAACATCGTAGAATTCAATGTTGGTGATACCGTAAAGGTTTACGGTAAGATCAAAGAGGGTAACCGCGAGAGAATCCAGGTATTCGAGGGCGTAGTTATCAAGAGACAGGGTGGCAGCAACAGAGAGACCTTTACCGTTAGAAAGGCTTCCAACGGTATCGGCGGAGAGAAGACCTGGCCCCTTCACTCCCCCAATGTTGAGAAGATCGAAGTAGTTAGACGCGGTAAGGTAAGACGTGCTAAGCTCTTCTACTTAAGAGATCGTGTTGGTAAGAGCGCTAAGGTTAAAGAGATCGTAAGATAATTTTATTCACAAGCCAAAATGAGAAGGGACAATTACTTCGGTAGTTGTCCTTTTCTATTTGCGCAAAATGTGTTATACTGTACTTGTCGAAGTATGCGATTATGAAAGGATTTCAAGATGGCACGCAGAAAAGGACTTCATTTTTACCGTAAGAAAAAGAAAATAAGTTCAAGCCTTGTGCGTGAGAGTATCAGTTGGATCTTTGGCATCGTTCTGGCGATCTTTCTCGCCGGAGTGTCCAATTATTTCCTGGGTATGTCCACCAATGTGGTAGGTGACTCCATGGAGCCCGGACTGGTGAGCAGTCAGACCGTACTGATCAACCGTTTTAAATATGTGCTCTCATCCCCCAAGAGAGGAGACGTTGTGGTATTCCTGCCAAACGGCAACCAGATGTCCCACCACTATGTGAAGAGGATCGTAGCCCTGCCCGGCGACGCTGTGCGCATTGAGGGCGGTTCCCTCTATGTCAACGGTCTTGAGAGCAAGTGGTGCAGGGAGGAGATCGCGGAGGCAGGCATTGCAGACCACGAGATCATTATTGCGAACGGTGAGTATTTCTGCATCGGAGATCGACCCGAGGGCAGTGAGGACAGCAGATCTGCCAACATCGGACCTGTCCGCCTGGAGAATATCGTGGGCGAGGCCTGGTTCAAATTCTCCTGCGGAGAGAACAAGGCAGGTTTTATCAAATAACAAATAAGCGAGGAAACAGATGAATTATCAGTGGTATCCCGGTCATATGACCAAAGCGGTCCGTATGATGCAGGAGAATATTAAGCTCGTCGATCTGATCATCGAGCTGGTTGATGCGAGGATCCCCTTAAGCAGCCGTAATCCCGACATCAACGACCTTGGAAAAAACAAATCACGTATCGTGCTCTTAAATAAATCCGACCTTTCGGACCCCGCGGCAAACGCGAAGTGGATGAAATACTTTGCGGCACAGGGTGCTCACGTGCTGGAGCTGAATTCCCGCCAGGGAAACGGCATCAAGGCAGTGAATGCGCTGGTGCAGGAGGCCTGCAAGGAGAAGATCGAGAGAGACTTAAAGCGCGGCATCAAGAACCGTCCCGTGAGAGCGATGGTAGTGGGTATTCCCAACGTGGGAAAGTCCACTTTTATCAATTCCTTTGCGGGCAAGGCTGTGGCCAAGACCGGCAATAAGCCCGGCGTCACCAAGGGCAAGCAGTGGATCCGCCTGAACAAGAGCCTGGAGCTTCTTGACACTCCCGGTATTCTGTGGCCCAAGTTTGAGGACCAGAGCGTCGGCATGAAGCTTGCTTTTATCGGTTCCATGAACGATGAGGTCATCATCATCGATGAGCTGGCATGCGATCTGATCGATCATTTGAAGGGCACTTATCCTCAGAGACTTACTGAGCGTTTCGGCATTGAGTTTACCGATGAGACTCCCGCCAATGAAGTGCTTGCCATGATCGCAGAGAGCCGCAAGTGCTACGGCAAGGGCGAGAAGCTGGAGCTTGAGAAGGCAGCTAATATCCTTCTGGATGACTTCAGATCCGGCAGAATGGGAAGGATCAGTCTGGAACTTCCCGAATAGATTTTTTGAAATTTGGAGATGGATCATATGAAGAACACAATCAAAGATATCGTTAGCATGATCGTTTATCTGGCAGGCGTGCTGGTGGCTGTATGGCTGATCATCACCTTCCTGGGCCAGAGAACCGTGGTGGACGGAACCTCCATGATGCCCACATTAAGACACGGCGACAATCTGATCTGCGACAAGATCACCTACAGATTCCGCGATCCGGAGCGTTTCGATATCGTTGTTTTTCCTTACAAATATAAGCCCAATGTGCACTATATCAAGCGTATCATCGGTATGCCCGGCGAGACCGTGCAGATCGATCCCATGGGCAATATCTACATTGACGGCACCATCCTGAAGGAGTCCTACGGCATGGAGGTCATTGCGCGCGACAAGGTCGGCCGTGCCGCACAGGCCATCACCCTGGGAGAGGATGAGTACTTCCTGATGGGTGATAACCGCAACAACAGTATGGACAGCCGCACGGACCAGGTGGGCAATGTGAAGCGCTCCGAGATCATTGGCAGAGCGTGGCTTCGGATCTGGCCTCTCAACAGTTTCGGTATTCTGAAGCATCAGTAGGAGAAAGAGGGACCGCGATGGCAAATTCAATCGGAGCGATCAGAGAGATTTTTAAGGCAGCTTGTGTGGATGAGCTGCCTGAATTGATAAAAGAGTATGCGTCGGACGAGCGCGCAGGTGTGCGTGCCCTCGTAGAGCGCGCAAATAAGCAGCTTTCAGACCTTGAAAAAGAGAAGGCAAGAACTTATGCCCTGTCGGAATACGAGCGCAGATATGAGGGCTACAGCCTGATCTGCGGCATCGACGAGGTGGGCAGAGGACCTCTTGCGGGACCTGTTGTGGCAGGTGCCGTGATCCTTCCCAAGGACTGCGATATTCTCTACATCAACGATTCCAAGCAGCTCACCGCCAAGAAGCGAGAGGAGCTGTGCGAGATCATCAAGGAGAAGGCGGTCAGCTACGCCCTTGGCTACGCAGCGCCCCAGAGGATCGATGAGATCAATATCTTACAGGCCACTTATGAGGCCATGAGACTTGCGATTGCCGCTCTGGACCCCGCACCGAACCTTCTTTTGAATGACGCGGTGACCATTCCCGGTGTAAGCATTCCCCAGGTGCCCATCATCAAGGGCGATGCCAAGTGCATCTCCATCGGTGCGGCCAGCATCATTGCCAAGGTGACCAGGGATGCCATGATGGTAGAGTATGACAAGATCTATCCCGAGTACGGTTTTGCCGAGAACAAAGGCTACGGAAGCGCGGCTCACATTGAGGCCTTACGAAAATACGGCCCCACACCCATCCACAGGAGAAGCTTTATCGGCAATTTTATTTAAGCTTTAAGGAGCATTTTTTGAACAAAAGAGAACTTGGAAGCAAGTGGGAGGAGCAAGCGGCTGCGTATCTGCAGGAGCAGGGCATGGTGATCGTTGAGCGCAACTTTCGCACTGCCAGAGGTGAGATCGACCTGATCGGTCTTCACGAGAAATATCTGGTGTTCGTTGAAGTCAAGTACCGCAGGGACAGCAGTAAGGGCGGTCCTTTTGCTGCGGTTGGCTTAAGCAAACAGCGGCAGATCTGCAGAGTTGCGGACGAGTACCGCATGAAGAAGGGACTTACGGACAATACCATGGTGCGCTACGATGTGCTCGGTATTGAGAACGGAAGCGTCACCTGGCTCAAGAATGCCTTCCCCCATATTTATACAAGAGGTTAATGATGTCAGGATCCATTCAGATCCGGAAAAGATTCGGAGACAGACAGATACAACAGCATACATGCGGCGAGGTCGAGTTTTTAAGTTTTCCGAGCCTTGAACGGACAGGAATCGTCAGTCACCTGATCTCCACCAGAGTCGGCGGTGTCAGCGAGGGAATTTTCTCCACCATGAACCTATCCTTCACAAGAGGCGATCGAAAAGAGCACGTGGAGGAGAACTACAGAAGAATAGCAGGGATCCTTGGCTGCAGTTCGGACGATATCGTCGCAACACAGCAGACGCACACCGTGAATATCAGGAAGGTGACCGCATCCGACAGAGGAAAAGGCGTTACAAGAGAGCGCGATTATACCGATATCGACGGCCTGATCACAGACGAGCCCGGTATTGCGCTGGCTGTCTTTACGGCGGACTGCGTGCCTGTATTTTTCGTAGATCCCGTGCACAAGGCCATCGGCGTTGCGCATTCCGGCTGGCGCGGAACCGCAGGCAGGATCGGCGAACACATGGTGAAGCTCATGGGAGAGGAGTACGGAACAGTTCCAAAGGACCTGTTCACAGCTATCGGTCCCTCCATCTGCAGAGACTGTTATGAGGTCAGCGAGGATGTGGCAGAGGTGTTCCGCAAGGAGTTCGCAGATGATGCCGACCTGATCGATGAACTGATCCGCACAGAGCGTTACAAATGGGCAGAAGGCCCCACAGCACTGATCGTTCCCGGCAGGGAAGCGGGCAAATATCAGCTGGATCTCTGGCTTGCCAATATGGCGGTGCTCAGACGTGCGGGCGTACCCGCAGAGCAGATCGCTGTGACCGATGTCTGTACCTGCTGCAATCCCGATTACCTTTTTTCACACAGAGCAAGTCAGGGCAAACGCGGCAATCTGGGAGCGTTTCTGATGCTCAAGGAATTCAAGGAGTAATTATAATGGCAAATATCTTAGTGTGCGACGACGACAAAGAGATCGTTGACGCGATAGAGATCTATTTAAGACAGGAAGGCTACGAGGTGTTCAAGGCCTACAATGGCGTGCAGGCACTGGAGAGACTGGAGGCAGGCGATATTCACCTGCTGATCATCGATGTCATGATGCCCAGACTGGACGGTATCCGCGCAACTTTGAAGATCCGCGAGTACAGCAGCATTCCCATTATTATTCTGTCAGCCAAGTCCGAGGACCCCGACAAGATCCTTGGTTTAAATGTGGGCGCGGACGATTATATCACCAAGCCCTTTAATCCTCTGGAGCTGGTAGCCAGAGTGAAGTCCAATATGAGAAGATATACTTCTCTTAACAATCTTGGCAGCGGCAACAACATGATCTACCAGGTGGGCGGCCTTATGATCAACGACGACACCAAGCAGGTCACCGTTGACGGCGAGAATATCAAGCTCACACCTATCGAATACAATATTCTGCTATTCCTGATGAAGAATCAGGGCAGAGTTTTTTCTATCAATCAGATCTACGAGCGCATCTGGAATGAGGATGCGATCGGTGCCGACAACACCGTGGCTGTGCACATCAGACACATACGCGAGAAGATCGAGATCAATCCCCGTGAACCCCGTTATCTCAAGGTGGTATGGGGCGTCGGCTACAAGATCGACAAGCAGTAAGGTTCAACCCGGAAAGAGAGGCAACCTATGAAGAAAATAACCTGGAGTCGTCTGGGGCTTGGCTTTCTTCAGAATTTCATGGCAGCCTGTATCCTGATGACTGTGGCATTCATCCTGTTTTACTCGCATGTGTCTGTCAAGTCTATGGACGGCACCAAAACATATAATGTCGATCCCTTTGACACGGAGCCTGTTTTTGAGAGCACCGAGATGTTCAATGACATCTTCGGCAACGCGGTGTCCGACATCATCCGGCTGGTGGCGATCAGAGATGAGCTGGAGACCGATTATAAGCTGGATCTTCACAAAAAGATCGATATTACCGAGTACGCAAGACGCAGAGGCTACGATGAGCCCGGCGATGTGACGGCGGTCTACGAGCTGGATGACCTGATCAAGTGGGGCAAGGCCGGCGTGGAGTACTATAACCGCGTGATGAGCATGTCCGAGTTCGTGGATTATTTCGGAGATGTGACAGGTCCGGAGCATTTTGAACTGGATGACGCGGAGCAGCTGTATTTTGCGGGCTTTGAAGGCCGCAGCGAGGCGCTTCCGGAAGAGGAGGAGCAGAAACTGGCTCTTGTCATGGAAGACTATTCCAAAGAGCAGTTAAAGGATATGGTCTATTCCTACATCGTCGGACAGCTCGCCGATGAGATCAATATGTCCCGAGAGGACGACGGTACCCTGACGGTCTACGTGAACATGATCAATTGCCGTTACAACAATGTAAACGGTGTTAGACAGCTGGTTCAGATGACCGACAACTGGGTGGATTACATCAGACTGCAGAACAATCTGGCTAAGACTATTGCAGAGCTCAGCGAGCACTATACGCTGTACCAGAACTTCAACCAGGTGTACAGCCGGGGCAACCTGCACTATGCGGTCCGCGTGGGTTCCGGCAAGGACAAGAAGATCTTTACCAATGATTCCAAACTGGCAGGTGCGGATGAGTCACAGTTCGACGACTATTTTGCCAACTACCGTAAATATCTGATCTACTATCAGGACGACCTGCAGTATGTAAGTAATACCGAACTTACCGAGCAGGATATGTTCGATCTTCTTGAGAAAAATAAATACGCCTATCCCGAAAGCACCAATATCTGGACCGCGGTGGATACCGACTACGAGTTTAAGGGCGACGCTTTAAGCTATGCCAGCGAGATCTTCCAGAGACTGGTTCCCAGAATGGGCTTCCTGCTGATCGCGATCGCAATCATGACCCTGATCTGGACCATCCTCGGATTCTATCTGACGGTTACAGACGGTGTATATTACAACGAGCAGGATGAGAGATTACACTATACTTACGGCATCGATCACATCTGGCTGGAAGTAATGCTCTTATTCGGCGCTGCGACAGTCTATTTCGGCAGGATCTGGTGGAGATGGCTGTCCGTCATCGCGGATAATGTCTACATGGATTACAACAAGACCACCTTCCGTGTATACGAGTACGGCAGCTTCGGTGCCTACGGCTTCCTGATGAGCCTGATCTTCATGCTCATGTGGTACAGTCTGATCCGCAGAGTGAGAACGGGAATCTTCCTGCGCACCACCATGGTAAGCGCTCTGTTCCGCGCCGTCGGACGTCTGACAGGCTTTGTTTTCCGTCATAGGAGCATTGCGATCAGCACCGTGATTCCCTATAATCTGTTCCTGCTTATCAATGCGGTAGGTATTTATCTAGCCATTACTCTGGATACCGGCGGCATCTACAGTGCGCTGATCGTGATCGGTCTTGTGGCGCTTGACAGTCTCGTGGGCATCTACCTGTTCAGGCTGATCGCAGAGCAGAGAGATATCGTTGAGGGTATCGGAAATATCCGTGACGGACAGGTGGATTACAAGCTTGAGACCGAGAATCTGACGCTCTTCAACAGAGAGATGGCCGACGCTGTAAACAACATCGGTGAAGGTATCCGCAAGGCGGTAGACACCTCCATGAAGGATGAGCAGATGAAGACCGATCTGATCACCAATGTGTCCCACGATATCAAGACACCTCTGACCTCCATCATCAACTATGTGGACCTCTTAAAGCGTCTGCATATTGAGGATGAGCCCGCAAAGGGCTATATCGAGGTCCTTGACTCCAAGGCACAGCGATTAAAGCAGCTGACCGATGACCTGGTGGAGGCTTCCAAGATCTCCTCCGGAAATATCGTTCTGAACAAGGAAAAACTGAACCTGACAGAGCTCTTGAATCAGGCGATCGGAGAGTTCTCCGAGAAGTTTGAGGAGCTTGGCCTGCAGGCAATTGTTACCACCCACGGCGATCCCGCGTATATCTGCGCGGACAGCCGCAGAATGTGGCGTGTGGTTGAGAATCTGTTCAACAATATCTGTAAGTATGCGCTGGAGAATACCCGCGTATACGTGGATGTTCTGAACGATGACGGCCGCATTGATGCCTCTGTAAAAAATATCTCCAGGCGTCAGATGAATATTCAGGCGGACGAGTTGACCGAGCGTTTTATCCGCGGTGATTCCTCCAGAACCACTGAGGGCAGCGGACTTGGTCTGTCCATCGCCAAGAGCCTGGTGCAGATGCAGGGCGGTATCTTTGACCTGTATGTGGACGGCGACCTCTTTAAGGTGACTATGAGCTTTGACGAGTATCTGGAGCCCGAGGCAGAAGAACTTGAGGCAGAAGATAACGAGGCAGTTGAAGAGACTATGGCAGATACTGATGCCGCTTCCGCAATTGCGGATGTTCAGTCAATTGCAGAAGACTCTGAGGCAGTGCTGCAGAAGGCAGCTAACTCGGAAGGTTTATCGAAGAACATGGAGAACGGTGACGGGAAGAGTGCGGCTTACCCTGAGAAGAGCGCTGCAGATGCCGGTGCCGCTGCAGACTCTGAAAAGACTGCAAAGAAGTCCGACGCAGAAACAAAATAAGAACAGACAAGGATAACTACAAAGAAAAGCTCCCCGTCCTCGGACGGAGAGCTTTTTTGATTGCTTTTTTATTAAGAATTACCCGAATCGGATCAATCGATATCGATGTCTCGGCGGTTGTTGTAGTCGTCGAGGATCTGATGGATCTTGTCCAGACTGGTGAGTACGTTGGTGATACTTACATCGTGGTTGATAAAGTCGATAATGGATGCGATATACTTGCTCATGTCTGCTTCCACGAAGTAGGGCTTACTGTGGATCTCGGGAGGAAGATAGGTCAAGTCGGTGGTAATGACCTTATCAAAATCGCCGTGCTCGTATGCTCTGTCGAATGCCCTGAGACCCTCTGTGAAGAGACCGAAGGTGGTGCAGATGTAAACGCGTCTTGCATTCATGCGCTTCAGCTGACGGGCGGTATCCAGCATGCTGCCTCCGGAGGAGATCATATCGTCGATGATGATGATGTCTTTGCCGTCAATGTTGTCGCCTAAGAACTCATGGGCTACGATGGGGTTCTTGCCGTTGATGATGGTGGAGTAGTCACGGCGCTTGTAGAACATACCGGTATCTACGCCGAGAACGGTAGCAAAATAAATAGCACGGTCCAGAGCACCTTCATCGGGGCTGATGACCATCAGATGATCCTTGTCCACGATCATATCGGGCTCAGCCTGCAGGAGTGCCTTGAGGAACTGATAGTGGGGCAGGTAGTTGTCAAAACCGTTTAAGGGAGAAGCGTTCTGCACTCTGGGGTCGTGTGCGTCGAAGGTAACGAAATTATCAACGCCAAGGTCGCTTAATTCAGCCAGTGCGTAAGCACAGTCTAAGGATTCAAGACCGTTTCTCTTATGCTGACGTCCCTCATAGAGGAAGGGCATGATAACATTGATGCGGCGTGCCTTACCGCTGCAGGCGGAGATCACACGCTTTAAGTCCTGATAGTGATCATCGGGGGACATGTGATTGATGATACCGTTCATACGGTAGGTAACAGAGTGATTGCAGACATCTACCAGGATGAACAGGTCCTTGCCTCGAACGCTCTCGTTAAAAACTGCCTTGCCTTCACCGGTTCCGAAGCGGGGAACAGCGAAATCTACGAGGTAGTTGTCCTCGATATAGCCGTGGAATGCGGGATCGTTCTTAACACGGTAGTTGGGAAGCGTCCTGCGGAACTCAACCATATAATCATTGATCTGGTGTCCCATATTCTCGGCTCCGGGGAGCGCACAGATCTTTAAAGGGGCAACCGGCATAGTGTTTTCAAGGTCGTGTAAATTGGGCATCGGTATGATATACCTCCGTTTGTTTTGACTGAAAAAACAGCAGGCAAAAGCCTACAAAGTACCACTTATTTTATAACATTATGGTAGTGACACGTCAAGGAAATTCTTGTACAATAGAGGGTGGAAAGTCAGGCAAAGCACGATGAAAATGCCTGATTTTCGGGAGGAATTATGCCTGAAAAACTGAAAGAACATATCGTGAAGTCAGTGGCCTGCGGAAGCATCGCAGAGGAGCTTGAGATCGAGCCCGGCGACAAGGTCCTTGCCATTGACAACACTCCCATAGAGGATATTTTTGATTATCAGTTCCTGATCCAGGACACCTACATTGAGATGCTCATCGAGAAGCCGGACGGCGAGCAGTGGGTGCTTGAGATCGACAAGGAATTTGATGAGGATCTTGGCATTGAGTTCGAGAACGGACTCATGGATGACTACAGATCCTGCTATAACAAGTGCATTTTCTGCTTTATCGATCAGATGCCCAAGGGCATGAGAGATACCCTGTATTTTAAGGATGACGACTCCAGATTATCCTTCCTGCAGGGCAATTACGTGACTCTGACCAACATGTCTGAGCACGATGTGGACAGGATCTGCAGATATCATTTAAGTCCCATCAACATTTCCTTCCAGACCATGAATCCCGAGCTTCGCTGCATGATGCTCAACAACCGCTTCGCAGGAGAATCCCTGAAGAAGGTGGACCGCTCCAACGAGGCAGGCATCATCATGAACGGCCAGATCGTTCTCTGCAAGGGCATCAATGACAAGGAAGAGTTAAAATACAGCATCCGCAAATTGATGGAGTACATTCCCAATCTGGAGAGTGTTTCCGTGGTGCCCGTGGGACTGAGCAAATACCGCGACGGTCTCTATCCCCTGGAGCCTTTTACCAAAGAGGATGCCATCGAGACTCTGAATATCATCCACGAATTCCAGGAGGAATGCTTCGAAAAGTACGGCATTCACTTTGTACACGCGGGAGATGAGTGGTACATCCTTGCCGAGCAGGAGGTCCCCGAGGAGGACCGCTATGACGGCTATCTGCAGCTTGAGAACGGCGTGGGCATGTTAAGACTCTTACTGGATGAGTTCCGCGACGGCCTGAATGAGTGTAAGGAAGAGAAGCGTAAGGTTGCCCCGGAGGAGTTCTCCATCGCGACAGGACTTCTTGCATATCCCTATATCGAGAAGATGGCAGCGGAGATCATGGAGTTCTATCCGCAGTTGACTATCAGAGTCTATCCCATCACCAACAATTTCTTTGGAGAGCGCATCACCGTGTCCGGACTTCTGACCGGCGGTGACATTATAGAGCAGCTTGCAGGTAAGGAACTGGGTGCAAGACTCCTTTTGCCCCAGAATGTTCTGCGCAGCGGAGAGACCGTTTTCCTGGACGACGTGACCGTCGCCGATATGGAAAAGGCTTTACAAGTACCTGTGGATATTGTAAAATCAAGCGGATATGACTTTTTGGACAGTGTATTACGAAGAAAATAATGAGGTGAACTATGTCAGATAAAAAGCGTAAGCCGATCGTAGCGGTGGTTGGACGCCCCAATGTTGGTAAGTCCACTCTGTTCAACGCTCTTGCGGGCGAGAACATCTCCATCGTTAAGGATACCCCCGGCATTACAAGAGACAGAATTTATACAGATGTCACCTGGCTGGACAAGACCTTTACCCTGGTTGATACCGGCGGTATCGAGCCCGACAGCAAGGACATCATTTTGAGCCAGATGCGCGCACAGGCACAGATGGCAATGGATACAGCGGACGTTATCATTTTCCTGGTGGATGTAAAGCAGGGCCTTGTGGATGCGGATTCCAAGGTTGCGGACATGCTCAGAAGAAGTGCGAAGCCCGTTGTACTGGTAGTTAATAAGGTGGACAGCTTCCAGAAGTTTATGGCGGATGTCTATGAATTCTACAACCTTGGTATCGGCGATCCCCATCCCATCTCTGCAGTCAACAGAATGGGTCTGGGCGATATGCTGGAGGAAGTGGTTTCCTTCTTCCCCGAGGACGCAGTTGTGGACGAAGAGGACGACAGAACCAGAGTTGCCATCATCGGTAAGCCCAATGTAGGTAAGAGCTCCATCATCAACAAGCTTCTCGGCGAGGAGAGACTGATCGTATCCGACATCGCAGGTACCACCCGTGATGCGGTTGATACCGAGATCACCTTCAACGATAAGGAATATGTCTTCATCGATACCGCAGGTCTTCGCCGCAAGAACAAGATCAAGGAAGATCTTGAGCACTACATGATCGTTCGTACCGTAAGTGCGGTAGAGCGCTGTGATGTAGCGGTGCTTGTCATCGATGCGGCTGAAGGCGTTACCGAGCAGGATGCGAAGATCGCAGGTATTGCGCATGAGCGCGGCAAGGCAGTCATTATCGCTGTGAACAAGTGGGATGCGCTGGAGAAGGACGATAAGACCATCTACCGCTTTACCGAGAAGGTGCGCAACATCCTTTCCTACATGCCTTACGCAGAGATCCTTTTCATTTCTGCCAAGACCGGACAGCGTCTGCCCAAGCTCTTCGAGACCATCGATATGGTAAGCGAGAATCATGCTATGAGAATCGCAACCGGCGTTCTCAACGAGATCATCGCAGAGGCAGTTGCCATGCAGCAGCCTCCGTCCGACAAGGGTAAGAGACTGCGCATCTACTATGCGACTCAGGTCGGCGTAAAGCCCCCCACCTTTGTTATTTTTGTAAACGATAAGGAACTGATGCATTTCTCCTATACAAGATACATCGAGAATCAGATTCGTGAGACCTTTGGATTTAAGGGAACACCTCTGAAATTCATTATCAGAGAGAGAAAGGAAAAAGAACAATGATCGTCAGACTGATCTGTCTTATCATCGGTTACGTATTTGGAATTTTCCAGACATCTTATTTTTACGGTAAGGCTCAAGGCATCGATATCAGAGAGCACGGAAGCGGCAACGCAGGCACCACAAACGCACTGCGTGTCCTTGGTAAAAAAGCAGGCGCCATCGTTCTTCTCGGCGACTGTGTGAAGTGTATTCTTGCTATCCTCGTGACCAGACTGCTTTTTGGCGCGAACTACGCAGATATTATTTATGTGCTGATCTTTTACACCGCATGCGGTGCGATCCTGGGACATAATTTCCCCTTTTATATGAATTTTAAGGGCGGAAAGGGTATTGCAGCTACTGCGGGACTGATCATTTCCATTCATCCCGCATTTCTGATCGTGGGACTGATCCTGTTTTTCGGCACATTTTTTACCACACATTATGTTTCCTTAGGTTCCCTGCTTGTATATGCGGGATTCCTGATCGAGGTCATTGTGTTCGGTCGGATGGGACTGTTCGGTGAACTGAGCAGGGGCAATCTCATTGAAATCTATGCGATCACCGTTTTCCTGACCGTTATGGCCTACTGGAAGCACAGACAGAACATCGTGAGACTGATCCACGGTGAGGAGAGAAAGACATACCTTTCCAAGAAGAACGAAGTGTAGCCGACGATTCCTTGATTCAAGGTCGTAAAGTGCCTTTTTCGGCACGGAAAAGAGGGAGTATGGCAAGAATTTCTGTACTTGGCGGCGGCAGCTGGGGTGTTGCTCTGGCGCTGCTTCTTCATAAGAACGGACATGAAGTGACTATCTGGTCCGCTCTGCAAAAAGAATATGACATGCTTAAAGACGAAAGGATCCACAGAATGCTTCCCGGCATTGAGATCCCCGAAGATATTGCTGTTACCATGGACGAGAAGGAAGCCGTTGCAGGCATGGAGATGATCGTCATGGCAGTTGCAAGTTCCTTCACCAGAGCCACCGCAAGAAGATTTGCGGGCGTTGTCGGTGAAGGACAGATCATTGTAAATGTGAGCAAGGGTATTGAGGAGAGCACTCTGATGACCCTTTCCGAGCAGATCGAAGAGGAGATTCCTCAGGCAGATGTGGCAGTTCTCTCCGGACCTTCCCATGCGGAGGAGGTAAGCCGCGGCATTCCCACCACCATCGTAGTGGGCGCGAAGACCAGAAAGACCGCAGAGTACATCAGAAGCCTGTTTATGAATGAGGTGTTCCGCGTGTACATCAGCCCCGATATTCTGGGCATGGAGCTGGGCGGAGCGCTTAAGAACGTGGTTGCGCTGGCTGCAGGTATTGCGGACGGTCTGGGCTACGGCGACAACAGCAAGGCTGCACTGATCACCAGAGGTATCGCTGAGATCTCAAGACTGGGCACCGTTATGGGCGGCAACATTCAGACCTTCAACGGCCTTACCGGAATCGGAGATCTGATCGTGACCTGTGCAAGTATGCATTCCAGAAACCGCAGAGCCGGCATCCTGATCGGACAGGGCAAGACCTGCGAGGAGGCAATGGAAGAGGTGCAGATGGTAGTAGAGGGCGTTTATTCCGCCAAGGCGGCCATCGGACTTGCACGCAAGTACAATGTGCAGCTTCCCATCATTGAGCAGGTAAATAAGGTCCTCTTCGAGGGCAAAAACGCAGACCGGGCGGTAAGAGACCTGATGCTTCGCGATGCAAAACCCGAGGCGGACGATCTTCCCTGGGCAGATGAATAAATTAAGACACAAAGAAAGGAGATGGATGACCATCTCCTTTTTGTTTTGAACTATTTGATTGAAATACGGCGGGAGCCGCAAGCGAAGCCCGGACGCAGCAGATCGCTTGTCTTTTTGCAGTATCTAAATGATTGGAAGACCGCGCTTACGTTTTACTGTATTTGACGATCAGCGGATCGCAGTTACGATCTCGGTCGCAACCTTGGGCTTGTTCATGGTGTAGATGTGGATGCCGTCCACATTGTTGGACTTCAGGTCCAGGATCTGGCGGATCGCATAGTCGATGCCGGCCTTGCGCATATCCTCGGGAGAATCGCCGTAGGATGCGATGATGTCAGCTAATGCCTTGGGTACGCTTGAGCCGGACAGTGAGATCGTAGTTCCCAGCTGCTTGGCAGAGGTGATGGGCATGATGCCTGCACAGATGGGGAGAGTGATTCCCTTTTGCGCTGCTCTGTCCTGGAAGGCATAGAAGTAATCGTTGTCAAAGAAGAGCTGGGTGATGAAGAAGGAAGCGCCTGCCTCCTGCTTTAACTTCAGATTCTTTAAGTCGGTCTCCATGCTGAAGCACTCGTAATGTTTCTCGGGATAGCATGCACCTGCGATGCAGAAATCATTATTTGCAGAGAGATAGCGGATCATGTCGCTTGCGTGAGCGAAGTCGCGGCTCTCAAACTGCTCGTCGCTCATGTCTCTGGGACGGTCGCCGCGAAGAGCAAGGATATTGTGCACATTGGCTGCCTTTAATGCCTCGCAGTTGGCTGCAATATCAGCCTCCTTACTGCCGACGCAGGTAAGATGAGCCAGTGCCTCGATGCCTAAATCGTTCTGGATGTAGGAAGCGATGTCTACGGTCTTCTTGGAGCGGCTGCCGCCTGCGCCGTAGGTAACGCTGATAAAGTCGGGCTGTAATTTGCCCAGAGCATCCATGACCTCAAAGGCAGATTCAAATTCATCCTCCTTCTTGGGAGGGAAGACCTCAAAACTTAAGGTCTGTTTTGCGGATAAGATTTCATTGATCATATATTTTGACTCCTTGCAGGATCTGTATTTTTAGGAATTTCTTGATTTTGCGATGGGAATATCGTAACATGAAGGTAATCTGTTTTCAAGAAAAAATAAAGCAATTTAGGATTGGAGAGTCATTCATGAGTCAGAGTAACTTTCAGGGAACCAAGGAATATGTAGCCAGCGAAGAGCTGATGGCAAGTGTTAATATTGCGATCGCGCTTAAGAAGCCCCTTTTGATCAAGGGTGAGCCCGGAACCGGCAAGACCATGCTGGCAGAGGCGGTTGCCAAGGCGCTTGACAAGAGACTGATCGTCTGGAATATCAAGTCCACCACCAAGGCTCAGGAGGGTCTTTACGTTTACGATACCATTCAGAGACTGTACGACGGACAGTTCGGTGAAGAGGGCGTTGACGATATCTCCAGATACATTAAGCTTGGTAAGCTGGGTGAGGCTTTCGACAGCGAGGATCAGGTGGTTCTTCTGATCGATGAGATCGATAAGGCAGACCTGGAATTCCCCAACGACCTTCTGTGGGAGCTTGATCAGATGGAATTCTACATCAACGAGACCAAGCGTACCGTCAAGGCGAAGAACAGACCCATCGTTATCATTACCTCCAATGCGGAGAAGGAGCTGCCCGATGCGTTCCTGCGCCGCTGTATTTTCCACTATATCGATTTCCCCACTCCCGAACTGATGGAGGAGATCGTCAAGGTTCACTATCCCGATGTGGAGCAGAACCTGTTAAAGAACGCTATGGATACCTTCTATGCGATCCGTTCCCTGCATGATATCCGCAAAAAGCCCAGCACCTCCGAATTGATCGACTGGGTCAACGCGCTGCAGCTCGGCGGCATCAATGCTGCGACCATCAGAAGCGCACTTCCTTTTGTGGGCGTCGTTGTGAAGAAGGATGAGGATCTGGAGCTGGTAAAGCACACCAATCTTTATTAGTCCGAAGATACCTGACCGAAACGTGCGACCGGAGAAGATAGATGTTTACTAAATTTTTCCATACCTTGCGCGCCAAGGGCCTGCATGTGACGCTGGGAGAGTTCCTGACGCTGCAGGAAGCGCTGGACAAGGGACTGTGCGGCAGTTCGCTGACACAGTTCTACTATGTGTCCCGCATGATCCTTGTGAAGAGCGAGACCGATTTTGACAAATTTGATATGGCCTTTGAGGAGTGCTTTAAGGCGGCCGAGAAGGAGACCGAGGTTGGTGCCGAGATGCTTCGCTGGCTGGATAAGTCAGAGATGCTGGAGCTTGCCCACGAGGAGGCGAGAGCCCATCTGAACCAGATCGAGGAGATCAGTGTGGACAAGGAGACCGTTGAGGAGACCTTTAAGCAGCGTCTGCGCGATCAGAACGAGGAGCACAACGGCGGTTCCTTCTGGATCGGTACCATGGGTAAGACCTCCTTCGGCAATATGGGCGGCAATGTAGGCGGTGTCCGCGTGGGCGGTCAGACCGGCTACCAGTCGGCTTTTTCCGTGGTGGGAGCCCGTAAGTACCGCGATTTCCGCGATGACAAGGTATTGGACAATCGTCAGTTCCAGTTAGCCTTCCGCAAGCTGCGCCAGTTTTCTTCCAGACTGGACATCCCCGAGACCGAGCTTGATATCGACGGCACCGTGAACAAGACCTGCAACAACGGCGGATGCCTGCAGATCGTCATGAAGAAGCCTCGTAAAAACGCGGTAAAGCTGCTTTTGCTCATGGATTCCGGCGGAACCATGATCCCCTACAGCACCTTGCTCAACGACCTGTTCCAGGCGGTGCACAAGTCCAATCACTATAAGGACGTTAAGACCTATTACTTCCACAACTGTATCTACTCCAAACTCTACAAGACTCCCGAGTGCGAGAACGGAGACTGGGTGGATACCGAGTGGCTCTTCAGAAATGTTGACAGCGACTACAAGGTGATCATCGTCGGCGATGCCGCAATGGCGCCCGAGGAGCTGTATTCCACCACCGGCAACTACAGAGGACCCAACGGCGGTCTGTCAGGCTGGGAATGGCTGAAGCTTGTGGACAGACACTACAAGAAGGTCGTCTGGCTGAACCCCAAGATGGCACCCGGCAGAGCACCCTGGCGTGAGGCGGAGACCGCGATCAAGGAGCTGTTCCCCATGTACAAGCTCACCGTGGACGGTTTAAACCGCGCGATGCAGAAGCTGATGGTAAATAAATAGCCTCTTCCGAAAAAGGTTGACTTTTGAAGAAACGCTGATTATAATACCCGTAGATGAACTCAATAGATGAACGCGATGAAGAGAAGAAGTACCTCTAATGAGATCTGAACAGAGAGTTGCCGGCTGGTGAGAGGCGCGCAGAAGTTACAGGGAATACATCTCGGAGCAGCGGACTGAAATGCATTGCAGAGTAGGTCTTGCCGGTAGGCACCGATATTTGCCAAAGTATTGACGGATACTTACTGAGCTGTATGGCGTGAGCTATATGGGAACATTGGGTGGTAACACGAGTTTAACTCGTCCTTATGAGAATAGGGACGAGTTCTTTTTTTGTGAAAAAAGAATGTGAAAAAATGAAAAGGAGAGAACGAAAATGACTATTTACGACGAGTTAAAAGCCAGAGGCCTTCTGGCACAGTTAACTGATGAAGAAGAGATCAAAGAGCTGATCAACAATGGTAAAGCAACCTTCTATATCGGCTTCGATCCCACCGCAGACAGCCTTCATGTAGGTCACTTCATGGCGCTCTGCCTGATGAAGAGACTGCAGATGGCAGGCAACAAGCCCATCGCTCTGATCGGCGGCGGTACCGCTATGATCGGCGATCCTTCCGGCAGAAGCGATATGAGAAC
>JAZULD010000026.1:0-12183 GCA_045643625.1 Acetatifactor sp.
CCATGACCATGACCACGACCATGAGCATCATCACGATCATGACCACGATCATGAGCACCATCATCACGACCATGATCACGATCATGAGCATCATCATCACGATCATGGGCACCATCATCATGACCACGACCACGATCACGAGCATCATCATGACCACGACCATGATCATCACCATCATCACGATCACAGCCATCCTCATGTACACAGAGGCATGCCTGAGATCACCGAGATCATCGAACACACCGATATCACACGCAGAGCGAAGGATATCGCTTTAAATATTTTCAACGTTCTGGCTAAGGCCGAGTCCAAGGCCCACGGCAAGCCCATGAACGAAGTACATTTCCACGAGGTTGGCGCCATCGACTCCATCGCAGACATCATCGCAGCAGCAGTCTGCCTGGACAATCTGGATATCAGGGAGTGCGTGGTTCCCGTACTCTGTGAGGGTAGCGGCACCGTTCGCTGCCAGCACGGCATCCTGCCCGTACCCGTTCCCGCAGTAGTCAACATCGTGCAGGACAACAAGTTAAAAATGCGCATCACTGACCGCAAGGGCGAGTTCGTCACCCCTACCGGCGCAGCGATCGTAGCAGCAATGAAGACCATGAACGAGCTCCCTGAGTCATTCACCATCGAGCGCGTGGGCATGGGCAACGGCAAGAGAAAATACGACGGCCCCGGATTTTTGCGCGCTATGATCATCGAGGCTTAGCATTCGGCGCAACATTGAGGCATAACAGCTGATAAAACATCAAGGCACAGTTTTCGGCACAACATCGAGGCATCCTATGAACTACGATACCCTGACTGCGGAGTCTCCCTTCGCAGAGAAAAAAGAACAATTGCATGAAATCCTGCAGAAATTGACAGAGAAGGACCTGATGGTTGCTTTTTCCGGCGGCGTAGACTCTGCGGTGCTTCTGGAACTTGCCTGTAAAATGGCTGAAAAACAGGGCACGACGGTCTATGCAGTCACCGTGAACACCAGACTGCATCCTGCGGGCGATGTGGAAATTGCGGCAAATCTTGCAAAAAAGGCAGGCGCAGTCCACAAGGTCCTCACCGTCGACGAACTGAACGAGGCGGGCATTGAGAATAAACAGACAAACACTTGCTACCGCTGCAAAAAAACGATTTTTTCCAAGATCCTGGCATTCGGCAAGGAGATAGGCGTTGATACGCTGATCGAGGGCACCAACGAGGACGACTTGCACGTGTACAGACCCGGCATCAGGGCACTTCACGAGCTTGGCATCATCAGTCCCCTGGCTCTTTGCAAGCTGACCAAGACTGAGGTCAGGGTTCTTGCGTCGGAGCTTGGCTTAACAGTTGCAAATCGACCCTCCACCCCCTGCCTTGCCACAAGACTTCCCTACGATACGCCCATAAATTACGAGCTTCTTCGCAGAATCGAGGGGGCAGAGGAGTATATCAGGGACCTTGGCTTCTACAATGTGCGCCTGAGGGTGCATGGCAGTATCGCCAGACTGGAAGTGGACAAGGGCGCCTTCCCGCAGGTGCTTGTCTTTAGCGACATCATCACTGCGAGACTGAAGGAGCTTGGTTTTGCATATATTACCCTTGACCTTCAGGGCTTCCGCTCCGGCAGCATGGACGAGCCGATTCTTACAGCTAAGAAGGCGGCTGACGAACATTAAAGTGACATGCCCGGAAAAAAGGACAGGCAGGAGATGAATTGGCTGACAAGCCCGAGCAGGAAAACAGACAGGCTGACAATACGTAAGACGATCTGACAATACGACAGACAGTCTGAGATATGAATTGACAGAACATAAAGGAGAGACATAGATGGATTTTACAGGTTGGAAGTGGCTCAATGAGAGCCGGATCATCAACGAAAAAGGCGAGATCGTGATCTACGCTCCCGCATATACAGACTGGTTCAACAACCCCATCCCCGAGGATGGCAAGTTAAGCGCACCCGTGGCGAATGCGCCTTTTTACTACACCGATGTGGAGGGCGATTTTGTCTTCAGCGTAAAGGTGAAGCCCAACCACAAATATGTTTACGACGCATGTGCGATCATGGTCATTCAGGACGAGTACGTCTGGTGCAAGGCTGCTTTTGAGAAGTCCGATTTCGGCACCGTGGCGGCAGTGTGTGTGGCGACCAATCAGATCTCCGATGACGCCAACGGCTGCAACATCGACCAGGACTACATGTGGCTGAAGGTGTGCCGCGTGGGCGATATTTTCTCCACTCATTATTCTCTGGACGGCGAGCACTACAACATGGTGCGCCTGTTCCATCTTCCCGTGGAGAAGAGCGTCAAGGTCGGCATCGAGGCGCAGAGCCCCGCAGGAGAGGGCGGCATGCGCTATTTCAGCGACCTGAAGCTTGAATTAAAGACTGTCGAGAACCTTCGCGCAGGCGAGTAGGATGGGAAAAGAGACCGTCCGGAACCTTCGCGCAGGCGAATAGCCCGGAAAAAGAATACAACACAAGAGGACAACAACATGGACAAGAACAAGATCAGAGAGGCACTTGCCTCAGTGCTTGAGGATATGAAGTGCAAGGCACTTGAAATGAACATGAACGGTGTGGCAGTTGCGTGCTGCCTGCCCGAGGGCGAGAGCGTGGACTGGATCGGCGACATGAAGGTCGTTGAGACTCCCTACAACCCCGACGGCGGCGACAGAGGCTGGAACCTGGTAGCCATCGCATGGGCCAAGGCGGGCGAGGTCATCGCTTCCGGCGCCGACAGCGGAGACAGCACCAGAAAATGCATGTTGGGCGAGTTCAATTTTATGGGCGGCGCCTACGATGAGTACAAGGGCTGCAAGCTGGCATTTGCCTTCAGCGGCGGATTGTCCGAGGACGACCTGTACGTTGCAAAATACGGTATTGAGCAGCTGAAAGCTCTGCTGTAAGGCGAGACAAATACAACCTGCACAAGCGAAATAACGACACGAATCCGGAAAAATCACACACACAAGGAGAACATTATGGAAAAATCAAAGGTTTATTTTACAGACTTCAGAACCACTAACGGCGTGGGACTTCCCGAGAAGTTAAAGAGACTGCTTCGCGTGGCAGGTCTTCAGACCATCGACATGGACAACAAGTTCGTTGCCATCAAGATCCACTTCGGTGAGCTTGGCAACATCGCATACCTTCGCCCCAACTATGCCAAGGCAGTAGCAGACCTGATCAAGGAAGTAGGCGGCAAGCCCTTCCTCACCGACTGCAACACCTTATATCCCGGCTCCAGAAAGAACGCTCTTGAGCACCTTGACTGCGCACAGGAGAACGGTTTCAACGAGACCACCACAGGCTGCCATATCCTGATCGGCGACGGTCTTCGCGGAACCGACGACGTGATCGTTCCCATCGAGGGAGGCGAGTACTGCAAGGAGGCATACATCGGCCGTGCAGTCATGGACGCTGATGTTTTTGTATCCCTGAACCACTTCAAGGGCCATGAGTGTACCGGTTTCGGCGGCGCTCTGAAGAACATCGGTATGGGCTGCGGAAGCCGTGCAGGTAAGATGCACCAGCACAACCAGGGCAAGCCCGTGATCGATCCCAACAAGTGTAAGAATTGTAAGCGCTGCGGCAAGGAGTGCGGCTCCGATGCGATCTGCTATGAGACCGGCGTTGCAGTGATCGACCACGAGAAGTGCAAGGGCTGCGGCCGCTGCATCGGCAGCTGTGCTTTTGATGCGATCAGCAATCCCAACAGCAATGCCAACGAGATCCTCGGCTGCAAGATCGCAGAGTATACCAAGGCTGTTCTTGACGGCAGACCCAACTTCCACATCAGCCTGATCGTGGACGTATCCCCCAACTGCGACTGCCATTCCGAGAACGATGCCCCCATCCTTCCCAACATCGGTATGTTCGCATCCTTCGATCCCGTTGCACTGGATCAGGCCTGCGTTGACGCATGCCAGAGCGCAGCACCCATGAGAAATTCTCAGTTAGGCGACAACCTGGCTAAGATCGGCTGGGTATCCTACAAGGATCACTTCATGGATTCCAACCCCAACGTTCGTTGGAAGGAGACCTTAGAGCACGCTGAGAAGCTTGGCATCGGCTCCAGAGATTACGAGCTCATCAAATTATAAAAAAAGATCCGGCAGGAGGGCGTGACTTTCCTGCCGGTCGTTGTATATGCAGGCGTAAGAAAAAAACAGGACGGACATGAGTCCGCAGCCCGGACGCCTGCACTTAAGCGAAGGGTGCAAGACCCCACGCACAAGGAGAGATAACATGAACGCTTGGAAGAAAAAAGGTGAAGAGTTATTAAAGGAGATCGAGACCGCCCGCCCCGCAGAGGGCATGGTGCAGGCCTGGTTTTTGGGCCAGGTGGGCTGGGTGATGAAGTATGAGGACACCCTGATCGCCATCGATCCCGTGCTCAATGAGATCGGCGACGCCCGCATGTATGAGCCCCCTTTTGCGCCGGATGCGCTGACGCTCGACTACGTGCTCTGCACCCACGCCCACTGCGACCACATGGCACCGCCCACGCTGCAGGGAATCCTTCGAAAGAACCCGAACGTGAAGATCGTAGTGCCCGCAGGCTGCGTCGGATTTGCAGGCAAGATCGGCATTCCCGCAGAGAACCTGCTTGTTGCCCACGAGGGCAGCAGCATAGAGCTCACCGATCAAATAAGCATTTTCAGCATTCTGACAGCCCACCCTGTGCACGTATCAAGCGAGAGAGACCCCGACATGTCCCTGGGCTTCGAGATCGATTTTGGCGGCAGGAGAGTGGTACACCTGGGCGATACCTATCTGACGAAACGTCTTCTCGATGCTCTGAAAAACAGACAGACCCCCGATGTGCTTATGATGCCCGTAAACGGCTCGGACCTCTTCAGAGCCATGGACAACTGCATCGGCAACATGGAGGCCGAGGAGGCAGCAGCCCTTGCGGTGACCCTGAAGGCCGACATTTCCGTGCCCATGCACTTTGACATGATGCGCGGCAACACTGTGGATCCTCTGCGCTTTGCGGCCCGCATGAGAGCCCTGGCGCCCGGCATGGAGTACCGTATTCCCGTGCCCGGAGCCCGCATGATTTTCTGATAAAAAAATCGTGCAAATTTCAGCGGGAAATGATATGATATAATTCGTGGAAATATCTGATTTTTTGGACTGCATAGAGAACAAAAAGGAGAAGCAATTATGTCTGTTTTTGATTTTTTCACTTTGATGGGCGGCGTCGGCCTGTTCCTCTACGGCATGAGTATGATGTCGACCGGACTTCGCAGCGCGGCAGGCGATAAGATGAAGGGCATCCTGGAGCATGCGACCTCCAACCGTTTCATGGCGGTTCTGGTCGGTATTCTGGTGACCCTGCTGATCCAGAGCTCTTCCGCGACCGACATGATGGTGATCAGCTTTGTTAACTCCGGACTGATGACCCTGGCTCAGGCGATCGGCGTAATCATGGGTGCTAATATCGGTACCACCATCACCGCGCAGATCACAGCATTCAACCTGGGCGCTTATGCACCGATCATTCTTTTTGTCGGCGCTGTTATGTATCTGTTTATCAAGAAGAATACCGTAAGACACGTAGGTTCCATCATCATGGGCTTCGGTATGCTGTTCTTCGGTATCTCCGTTATCAAGTCATCCATCGCTCCCATGGCAGGTCAGCCTCAGTTCATTGAGTTCCTTTCCGGCCTCGGCAATCCTGCGGTGGCAGTGATCTTCGGCGTGCTCTTTACCGCACTGCTGCAGAGTTCCTCCTCATCGGTCGTTATCTTCCAGACCTTTGCGATCCAGGGACTGATCACCTACGAGATGACCGTATATCTGGTAATCGGTGCCGCTATCGGTTCCGTTACCCCCAATATCTTAGCTTCCCTGACCACCAACAGAAACGGTAAGCGTACCGCGGTACTGAACCTTCTGTTCAACCTGATCAGAGCAGCGATCATGATCTTACTGATCAATATTTTCCCTCCTTTCCTGCGTATCATTCAGAACCTCACTCCCGGCGCAGCGAACATCGGACACCAGGTTGCGAACACCCACACCATCTTCGCAGTTCTGGCAGTTCTCATCGAGCTTCCCATCTGCGGCCTGATCGTATCTCTTTCCAAGAAGATCATCCCCATGAAGGCAGAGGAGAACAAGGTCTTAGAGGAGAGAAAACTTGTCTACATGGTGCAGAGCGGCGATCTTCCTTCTTCCGTTGCACTGCAGCAGGCACGCATGGAGATCTCCCGTATGGGCAAGATCGCAAGAGACAGCTTACAGGATGCTATCGATGCATTCTTCAACGAGGATGAGAAGCTTGCGGAAAGCGTTCTGGAGACAGAGGATACCGTTGATATCCTGACAGATGCGATCCAGGAGAAGCTGATCGCGCTGCGTACCAAGGCATATTCCGACAAGGTCGTTGCGGAGCTTTCCCAGATGATCTTAGTTGCATCCGACATCGAGCGAATCTCCGACCATGCTGAGAACGTGGCTGAGTATGTGAGCCAGATCAAGTCCCGCCACGCAGTGATCTCACCCACCGGTCTGGCAGAGCTAAAAGAGCTGGCAGACGTAGCCATGGAGTCCATCGATTACTCCCTGGCGATCTTCAAGAACGCTACCTACTCCCTGCTTCCCAACGCAGAGAGACTGGAGCAGAAGGTAGATGACGTACAGAAGGCCATCGTCAACTCTCACATCGAGAGACTGATGAAGGTTGCCTGCGATCCCGCCGGCGGCGTTATCTTTACCGATCTTTCCATCGACCTGGAGAGATGTTCAGACCATGCGATCAACATCGCAAGTGCTCTGGCACCTTATGAGAAATAAAAAAGTCATTTTAGTTACAGACAGCATGAAAAGTGAATGCAAGGAGGCAACACTATGGATTTAAAGGTATTTTACGAGAAGGTCGGCGGCGACGTTTACAACGCACTGTCCAGATTTACCAGACCCGAGAAGGTTGAGAAGCAGTTAAGATTATTCGCTGAGGACGAGACCATGGCAGCTCTTACCAAGGCTATGGAAGCTAAGGATTACCGCAACGCTCACATCGAGGCACATGTCATCAGAACCATGGCACAGAACATCTGCCTGGGCAACTTAGAGGCAGCTGCTGCCAAGCTTGAAGTGTATATCATGTTCGATCCCAAGGGCGAGCAGGACGCACTTTTTGCTGAGCTGAAGGCACAGTATGACGCAGCAATCAAGGCAATCTCTGAGATCTAAGAGAGAATCGGGAATAAAAAACCAGGAATAACAAAACAAGCGAGGGATCCGGTTCGTCCGGGTCCTGCGTTTTTTAGGGGAGGAATACAAATGGAGAGAACGATCAATGTGAAGGGAAAAGCGCAGATCGCCCTGAAGCCTGATATTGTCGAACTGCATATTACTCTCGAGGATACTGTGAGAGAGTATGCGAAGGCACTGCAGGCATCTGCGGAGAAGACCGAGAAGCTTAAAGATATCTTTGAGGGACTTGGGTTCAGGAGAGAAGAACTTAAGACTTGCTACTTTGATGTGAATACCGCTCACGAGGGTCAGCAGGACGAGAACGGCAGATGGAAAAATGTGATGGTCGGCTATCACTACTGTCACCGTCTGGTGCTTCGCATGGCACTGGATTACGACCGCCTGGGACAGATCTTCAACGTGCTGGCAGACAGCGGGGACCTTGGCGCCGAGTTCAGCGTGAGCTACGACGCGGACCGTCCCGAGCAGTACAGAGAGACATTGCTTGCGGCAGCGATCGAGGATGCGCGTAAGAGTGCAGAGATGCTTGCGAAGGCAGCGGGCGTGACCTTAGGCCCCATCCGCAACATCCTCTACGGACAGAATGAGAACGGTATGGTCAACCGCGTGAGCGCTGACAGAGTGTACGCCAAGGCAATGGCCCTGGGCGCAGCTCCCGAGATGGAAGCGCAGGACATCATCATAAATGACACCGTAACAGTAATCTGGGGAATCGAGTGATCGATTCCCCTTTTTTAATCATCTATGATCTTGTCGGCTTTGGTGTCCTTGGTCTTGTTGTACCAGGGAGCGAGAGAATGAAGGCGGAGAAGGTTTTCGAGGGCAGTAGCCTGTGCACGTTCGAAGGTCTTGCCTTCTTCTTTGTTTTTCTTGCTTTTATTATATTCCCTGCGGATCTCGGCGATGGCTGTCTCGGGAATGCTCGCATAGAGATTGATAGTAGCTCCATATTTGCAGTAGGCGTCCAACGTAGGGAACTGCGTGCGGATGATCTCGGCAAGGTCCTGATCGTAAAAGGTATCAAGCTCATCAAGCAGCTCCTGATACTTAGTGGCATCGATGCGGATGGTTTTGTCATTCAGCATCAGATTGGCGGTCAGGGTCTGATATGAGGGAGTACCGGGAAGTACTCGTGTATCGGTGATGATCATGCGCTGCATGCATGGACGTTGATGTCTGCGTTTTGTGGAATGGATCAGTGCGAGAGCCATGGCACTGTGAGTGTTCTCTTCCTTGAAACCGGTGTCAATGCATACGTCCATAAGCAGACCATTGCCGTCATCCTCCAGATTGAGATAGACAACATTTCTTAAAGGAGAGACTGTAACGCGTCCTTTATAGGTACGGATCGAATAGATCTGTTTTTCGTTATCTTCAACACAGAGATAACTGAAGGAGGCCAGCGCTATGCCATTCAGAGAACGTTTGGTGTATATATCCAGGATGCCGCAGTAGACAGAATCGGTGGTGAAAAGTTCCCTGAGTTCGTGATAGGTCTCTTCATACTCGAAAGAGTCCGGAACATCGTTGAGAACCGAGAAGGAGCGGTTGTCGGTGTTGGTGTCAACAAAATAACAGTAATGTCTGCCAAGAAGTGAATTGACAGAATCATGGGAAATATTGTCAATCAGGAATTCTCTTTCATAACCGAAAGTATCGATTGACATTGCCGAGTCTGCAGATTTGTCCGATAAAGCTCCGTTTTCAGGGCGGTTTGAGGTGCTTTCAGATCGACAAGTTTTCAATTTGTCAATTGCGCCGGAGGATGTGTGCGTAAGGGCGTCATTGTAGGCAGACAGAATTGACAGGAGGGATGTATTAAGAGCCTTGCAGATGTCTTCAATCGTATGAAAATGAAGCGGTCTTGGCTGTTTGGAGGCAGGGTTCAGCATGTGATTGAACTGACCCGGATTGATGTTGATTTTCTCGGCAATTTCCTTCTGAGTCATGTCAGATTGCTGAATATACCAATGAATCGGCAGTTTGTACTCCTCATAGGATCTGTTGCTCCAGTCGGCATTGTGCTTCAGCAATTCCAGCAGGTCGGGGCATTCCGAAATAGTCTTTTTTGCCATGAATAGATGACACCTCCCTCTCGTAAATGTCTATGATTTTATTGTAACGCGCCCCTGTCAATTTGGCAATGAAGGAAGCAAAAATGCATTGACTTTTGGGTGTTTTTGGGGCCTTTCCGGTGTATTGACCGGCGTAGAAAAGGGGTCTAAACTGATAGTCAGAAGGGGTGAGGGGGCAGCTTCACCTGCGGTCGGAAAATCTACGAAGAAAGGAGAAGAGGAACCTGCCCGATACGTACCTTTACAACTGAATAACACAGAATCGATCGTTTATCGAAAGGAGAAAGAATATGAGTAATACTATGATGAGTAACGGATTCCTTCCTCCTGAAGGAATCGCAGCAGGCAGCAACAGTTTGGCACTCACCAAAGAGCAGGCAGATTTCTTACTGAGCCAGATGATGCTTATGTGGATGCAGGGAGAGGGCTCTCTTTCTAAGAAGGTGAGCAAGGAGCGTGCCCCAAAGTTCGCAGCCGGATTAACTTCCGATGGCGTATATCTGGAGATCGGCATGACTTGGAAAAATACCGAGGAATACACCCTTACAAGAGGCAAGGGAGGTGGATCATGATGACCGATAATACCTACTATCTTACTTCGAGAGATGCAAACAGTATGACTGTAGGAACTACCGGACAGACCTTCACCGGAACCCGTGTCCACATTCCTTTCAAGCCGATATTTGTAATCGTGGGCCTCATCCTTCTCTTCAAAGGAGTTCAGGTGAACGGATTCTTCGACAGAGTAACTATCACCTTTGAACGCAAGGGTGATGAGACTGTGGAAGCATCGGTTCAGGATCACAGTATCCCGGAGGTCGTTGTATCAAGCGTGCAGAGCGTGGACAGCACCCTTGTCATCGGCGACTCCGACAGAAGATATCTGACCCGTGATGAGATCATCGAGGTCTGTGCGAATTCTCCGGATTTCCGCGCCTGTATGAGACGACTGATCAATGACATCTATGCCCGTCGCGGTCAGTTCTTTGAAGCGGGCGGTGTGAATGATGTGTACTACAGCTCCTTTGACTGGTATGCAGGTATGGAGAAAAGAGACCTCGACTGGGAGGATTTCAACCCCTACGAGAGTGCCAATATTACTTTATTGGTCGATCTTGAACGTGAGTTTAAGTTCCGCAAATAACAGAAGGTCGCAAGACAAAAATAAGCCATCCTGCGTAAGGACGGCTGCAGAGGAAAATTGAATATGAACGATGAAATAGTGTAAAGAGGATCGTCAGGTGTGAACGATCCTCTTTTTTATGCCTTTTTTTGCATGGTTTCAGGGAAAAATCACTTGAGAACACGAATAAAAACAGGTATACTAAAATCTGTATGTGCCTCTGAAACAGAGGTGACGGCGAGGGTAAAAAAGTGAAGAATTTACGAGAGGAATTCTCCTCATTTTTGAAAAATAAAACATACATCTTACTGCTTGCGCTGGCGGCTGTGATGGCCTACGGATTCACGATCAGTCATGAGACTGTCGGCATCGACGACACCGCCATCGAGCTGTATTTCAGGGACGGCATCGCGCCCGCCATGGGCAGATGGGTCATCTACCTGATGTGCAGGATCATCCCCATGGACGCCTTTGCGCCCTGGACCACGGAGCTTGTATCCGTCCTGATCTTCATGGGCTCTGTGACGATTTGGTGCATGGTGATCAAGCGCATCGGGGGCGATAAGATCCCCATGATCGGATACGCCCTGTTTGCGGCACTTTTCATCTCCTGTCCCCTGATCAGCGAGGTGTATATCTACTACCTGCACAACGGTATCTGCATGGCTTACGGCATGACTGCCCTGGCGCTTCTCTGCCTCTTAGAAGGACTTGGAAGAGAGCGCAGCAATGGCAGGAGAGCCGGCCTCTTTGCGGGGGCAGCGGGCCTTCTTTGCATGGCCCTTGGCTGCTATGAGTCCATGATCTTAGTGTATGTGATAGGTGCTATCTTTGCACTGCTCTTAATTCGTGTCTGCAGGGAAGAGAAGTACCTGCGAAACGTATTCCTCTGGGGCGCTTTTACCGGCATCACCGCAGCGGCATCCATGGTCCTTCGAAGCGCGATCTTGAAGGTGCTACAGCCGATCTTCGGATACAGCATCCCCGAGAATTACACCATAGTGGCCCGCAGCATCCTGGAGAATCAGGGACAGCCTGTTGCAGAGCTCTTCATGGCGCTTAAAAAGTTCGCAGTGATGTACTACTTAAACGCAGTGTGCTACCTGCCCATCACCATCCTGGTGGTCGGACTTGCGATCCTCTTTGGTCTGTGCATTTACGCAGCCTGCAGGAATAAGGACTTCCTGCTCCTTCTGTTCCTGCCCGTGATCGCAATTCTGCCTCCCTTCATGGTGCTCATCGAGGGCTATGCGACCCACTACCGCGCAAGCCAGTACGTGCCCATGATCTTCCCCATGGCGGTGATCTTGTGGTTCGCCCTTGCGGGTAATATGGGCGCCGGAGAGGGAAAACAGGAGGCCTGCGAAGGAAAACAGACTGTTATCAAAGTTATTAACAATATCGTGATCGCAGCGTGCCTGATCGTGCTGTTCAACCAGTGCACCGACATGAACCGCTGGTTCTACGTGGACTATCTGAAGTATGAGAACGTGAAGACAGTATTATCCGATGTGAGCTACGATCTTCAGAAGAATTATGACACAGATAAAACAATCGTCTTCCGCGGCGCTTACGGCGTGCCCTACGAGATCGCGAAGGACGCTTACCTTCCCTTCAATTCCGGCAGATACCGCTTCATGAGAAGCATCGCCGACAAGGTGGATGAACACCTTCTTGAGAAGTTCAACGCGCCTGATGGTATGGGTTATGTCTTCGCGGAGACACCCGTGAACTCCACTCTCCAGTGGGGCATCACAGCCTTTGACAAC
>JAZULD010000027.1:0-15518 GCA_045643625.1 Acetatifactor sp.
CGATGCCCCCTCCGAGCGCGCAGTCAAGCATGTAAAAGAGCTTGTGGTAGCCCACGAGGCAGGGTATCGCACCTGCATCTTTTTCGTGGTGCAGATGGAGGGTGCGGCTTATTTTACACCTAATTACAATATGCAGCCTGAGTTTGCGGAAGCGCTCAGAGAGGCCGCTTACGCAGGCGTTGAAATCTGCGCCTTTGGCTGTAAAGTGACTGAGGACAGCCTTGAAATAGGCGACCGTGTCCCTGTGCTGCTGCATACACCTGACAAGAATTCCAGATATCTTAAGGATTTTACCGACTATCCCCTGCTGTGCGGAATGCCCGGACCGCTGACCGACTGGTACCGCGAGGACCACAGAAGTCTGCCCTGGCGCGAGGACCCCACGCCCTACAAGGTGTGGATCTCGGAGATCATGCTGCAGCAGACGAGAGTGGAGGCGGTAAAACCGTATTTTGCAAGATTTATGGAGGCGCTGCCTGACATCGAGAGCCTGGCAAAAGCCCCCGAGGAGACCCTTCTGAAGCTCTGGGAGGGCCTTGGCTATTACAACAGAGTACGTAACCTTCAGAAGGCTGCGATTCAGATGACAGAGCGACATGGTGGAGAGATGCCTGCGGATTACGAGGAATTGCTTGCCCTGCAGGGCATCGGAACCTACACGGCAGGAGCGGTTTCTTCCATTGCTTTTCACATGGCTTACCCTGCGGTGGACGGCAATGTGCTGCGAGTCCTGTCAAGAGTGAGGGCGGATGAGCGCAATATCTCGGATGCCAATGTGAAGACTGCTGTAGAGCAGGAGCTTCGGACCCTGATCCCCTGGGACCGCCCCGGAGAGTTCAATCAGGCTCTGATGGAGCTTGGCGCCTGTGTGTGCGTGCCAAACGGTGCGCCGAATTGCGAGGCATGTCCCCTGAAGCATATCTGTATGGCTCATGAGGCGGGAGAGGAGCTTGACTACCCCAGGAAGGCGAAGCAAAAAGAGCGCAGGATCGAGGAAAAGACAGTTCTTGTAATAAGAAGTCTCGGCAAAACTGCGGTTCACAAGCGCCCCAACAAGGGCCTGCTTGCCGGCATGTATGAGCTTCCTTCCATGGAGGGCTATCATACTGCGGAGGAGGTTGCGGGATACCTGTCGGGAAACGGCATCAAGCCGCTTCGCGTAACGCCCCTGCCTGATGCAAAGCATATTTTCACGCACAAGGAGTGGCATATGAAGGGATACCTGGTGCGCGTGGATGAACTGGAGGAGGGCAAGCCTGTGGGCGACAGTGCCGACTGGCTGTACATCGCGCCCGAGGAGACAGCGGACGCATACCCCATCCCCTCGGCCTTCGCAGCCTACGCGAAATTCCTCAGGGTGCTGCCCGAGAGCGAAGAATTGTAAGACACAAAAAGCCTGCCCCATATGGGACAGGCTTTCTTTCATATTATTGTTCTGAAATGTTTTGCCGGGTGTTTTTTTAATCAGATGTCTTTTTGATCAGATGTCTTTAATCAGATATATCCCGGACACTAACCCCTCGGTGCGATCACCTTAAGCGCCTGCTTTTCACAGCTGACCTCAATGTATTTGGTCTCGCCTAAGTACTCGCCGTCGGTGTGGAGCATAAAGGGCACGGAGGTCTCCATGCGGAAGCGCTCGCCCTTGAAGCCGCGGATACCCTTTAAGATGAAATGCTTGCCTAAGAATGCCAGGGGAAGCACGGGGGGAATCTTCAGGCGGGACATATTGCCGGCACTGCAAATATCAAGGATACCGTCAGCGTAGTCGGCGTCGGGACAGAATTTGAAGCCGCCGCCCTCATAGCAATGGATCAGGCTGACTGCAAAAAGCGTCTTAGGGATCACTACGGGCTCATTGTCGTCCACCAGAAACTTCGCGGTGGCATCGGGTGCGGAGAACAGCTTGGTCAGTGCAATGTAAAAATAAACCAGCTTGCCGAGGCCCACGGTGTTGAAGGCACGTTTTACTTTCTCGGCGCGCAGCAGACCTTCTACCACAGCAGCGTCATAGCCGTAGCCGCAGCTGTTGATAAAAAGACGGGACTTGTTGTCCGCATATCTGACGGTACCGAGGTCCATAGCGATGGGCTCGGGATCGGAGAGGATCAGTTCCAGGGTCTTTACGGGATCCTTGGGAAGATAAATATCTCTTGCGAAATCGTTGCTGGAACCGGTGGGAATGTAGCCGATGATGGTCTTGCTGAAATCAGCGATGCCCTGCAGAGCCTCATTGATGGTGCCGTCGCCGCCGAGAACCAGAAGTCTGACGGGGGATTCTACGGAAGGATCGGTCGTGATCTTGCGGGCAAGTGCGGCAACATCACCTTCACATTTGGAGAGAAACGCCTCGTAGGGGATGTTTCTGCTTTTTAAAACGGGTTCGATCTGCTCACTCCAGAGCTTTTGACCCCGGCCGGAGCGGGAAGAGGGATTGACGATAATGTGATACATTTTGACAGTCTCTGTTCTTTCGTTTTTTTAGATTGGGCGAGGATTCCCGTGAGGGTAGACTCGCTTAACAAACATTATATCAGTTAATAACAGTCGCGTAAATAAATATTTGATTCGGGGGCATTTACCTTGCAGAAGTGTATTTTTATGCTATAATACATGGTAACATCGTATAAAAACAGGAGGATTGTTATGTATTCATTGGATGATGTAAGAGCAGTGGATCCCGAGATCGCCCAGGCCATCGTGGATGAGCAGGAGAGACAGAACAGCCACATCGAGCTGATCGCTTCCGAGAACTGGGTAAGCAAGGCAGTTATGGCTGCTATGGGAAGCCCTCTGACCAACAAATATGCTGAAGGATATCCCGGAAAGAGATATTACGGAGGCTGTCAGTGCGTTGACGTTGTAGAGAATCTTGCTATCGAGAGAGCAAAAGAGCTCTTCGGCGCAGAGTATGCCAACGTTCAGCCTCACTCCGGCGCACAGGCTAACATGGCTGTACAGTTTGCAGTCTGCAAGCCCGGCGACACCATCATGGGCATGAACCTTGACCATGGCGGACATCTGACACACGGAAGCCCCGTTAACATGTCCGGCAAGTATTTCAATATCGTACCTTATGCCGTAAACGATGAAGGCGTTATCGATTACGACAAGCTGCGCGAGATCGCACTTGAGGCTAAGCCCAAGATGATCATCGCAGGTGCATCCGCATATGCGCGCACCATCGATTTCAAGAAGTTCCGTGAGGTTGCTGACGAGGTCGGCGCTGTTCTCATGGTCGATATGGCACACATCGCAGGTCTGGTTGCTGCAGGTCTTCATCCCAGCCCCGTTCCCTACGCAGATGTTGTTACCACCACCACCCACAAGACCCTCCGCGGTCCCAGAGGCGGTCTGATCCTTGCAAGCAAGGAAGCTAACGACAAGTACAACTTCAACAAGGCTATCTTCCCCGGCATCCAGGGCGGCCCTCTGATGCACGTGATCGCAGCGAAGGCAGTATGCTTCAAGGAAGCATTAAGCGACGAGTTCAAGACCTACCAGAAGAATCTTGCAGACAACGCACAGGCACTCTGCAAGGGACTTATGGACAGAGGCATCAAGATCGTTTCCGGCGGCACCGACAATCATCTGATGTTAGTCGATCTGACCAACTTCGGTCTTACCGGCAAGGCTGTTGAGAAGCTCCTTGACGAGGCACACATCACCTGCAACAAGAACACCATCCCCAATGATCCTCAGTCTCCTTTCGTAACCAGCGGCGTACGTCTCGGTACCCCTGCTGTTACCTCCAGAGGCATGAACTGCGAGGATATGGACAAGATCGCAGAGGCAATTGCTCTGGTGATCAAGGGCGGCGAGGAGAAGATCCCCGAGGCACGCGCTATCGTTCAGGCTCTTACCGACAAGTATCCTCTGATCTAATCCTTTTTTGCAAAAATACACAGCATGGCTGTCACGAAAGACGGCCGTGCTGTTTTTTTGCGCACACACCGGCCCCTGAAATGTCTGCTCACCACGCACATTCATACGCATATCGCGGATTGTTCTTAAATAAATACAATATATGCCTTGTGAATTAAAAGTATCTATGATAGAATATCTTTCGGCAACAAACAAGTGTCTTTGAGAGGAAAACATTCCATGAACTCTTCCGAAGCAAAAAAGTATTACGTTGTGAGAGAAAAGGCTGTTCCCGAGGTCCTTTTGAAGGTGGTGGAAGCCAAACGCCTGCTTGATACGGGCAAGGCACCTACCATTCAGGACGCCGTGGACGCGGTGGGCATCAGCCGCAGCTCCTTCTATAAATATAAGGACGATATTTTTCAATTTCATGACAATTCACAGGGTACCACTTTTACCCTGACCTTCCAGATGGAAGATAAACCGGGATTTCTGTCCGATGTGCTGAAGATCATCGCAGAATACCGTGCCAATATCCTGACCATTCACCAGAGTATCCCCATCAACGGCGTGGCTTCTTTGAGCTTAAGCGTTCAGGTGCTGCAGAATACAGGTGATATCTCCCGCATGATCGAGCAGATCGAGGAGCAGGACGGCGTGCACAGCGTGAAGATGCTGGCAAAAGAATAAGATCCCAACAATAAAAGGAGTCAATTATGGTCAATGTAGCAGTTATGGGTTACGGCACCGTCGGCGCGGGTGTTGTAGAAGTTATGGAGAGCAATAAGGCTGTCATCAACAAGAAGGCAGGCAAGGATCTGTTCGTCAAGTACATCCTTGATATCAGAGAGTTCCCCGGCGATCCTTATGAGGACAGAGTCGTTCACGACTTCGATATTATTTTAAAAGATGAAGAGGTGCGAATCGTCTGTGAGACCATGGGCGGTGTGGGCGCAGCTTACAAGTTCACCAAGGCATGCCTTGAGAGCGGTAAGAGCGTATGTACATCCAACAAAGAGCTGGTGGCAAAACACGGTCCCGAGCTTCTTGCGATCGCGCGCGCAAACAACTGCAATTACCTGTTTGAGGCAAGCGTAGGCGGCGGTATTCCGATCATCAGACCCTTAAACTACAGCCTGACCAGTGAAGAACTGGAAGATATTACCGGTATCTTAAACGGTACCACCAACTTCATCCTGACCAAGATGGAGAGAGAGGGCGCTGACTTTGCCGCAGTGCTCAAGGAGGCACAGGAGAGAGGCTACGCGGAGCGCAATCCCGAGGCAGACGTGGAAGGACATGACGCATGCCGCAAGATCGCAATTCTTTCCTCCCTTATGACCGGTAAAAACGTGAACTCCGAGGAATTATACACCGAGGGTATCACCAAGATCACCGCTGCTGATTTTGCATACGCAAAGGCAGCAGGCAAGACAATTAAACTGCTGGCGCAGAGCACCAGAATGGCAGACGGCAAGCTTCTTGCCATGGTTGCTCCCGCTATGATCGATAAGGACCATCCTCTTGGAATGGTCAATGACGTATTCAATGCGATCTTCGTCACCGGCAACATGCTGGGCGAGACCATGTATTACGGCAAGGGTGCAGGCAGCCTGCCTACCGCAAGTGCTGTTGTATCCGACGTGATCGACTGCGCAAGACATCTCGGCAAGGAGATCATGATCTTCTGGGATGCTGAAAATGCAGAGCTTGCAAGCATCGCAGATGTTGAGAGAAGCTTCTTTGTAAGAGTGAAGGCAGAGTGTGCCGACAAGCTTAAGGAAGTATTCGGCGACGGCGAACTCATCTGCATCGAGGGCAGAGACGATGCTGCCATGATCACTCCCGTGATGACCGAGAGCGCTTTTGCTGCTGCGGCAGAGAAGCTGGGCGACGCGCTTCTTGGCAGAATCAGAATGAAAATGTAAAAAAAGGAGACACTTTTTTATGAAATACATCGTTGTTTTAGGCGACGGTATGGCAGATGAGCCCATGGAGGAACTGGGCGGCAAGACTGTCATCGAGGCCGCAAATACCCCTGTTATGGACAAACTGAGCAAGCTTTCCGAGGTCGGCATGGTCCACACCATCCCCGACGGCATGAAGCCCGGCTCCGATACCGCCAACCTTTCCGTTCTCGGCTATGCACCCGAGAAGTATTATTCCGGACGTTCTCCCCTTGAGGCGCTGTCCATCGGCGTTCCCATGAAGGACACCGATATTGCCATCCGCTGCAATATCGTTACCATCTCCGAGGAGGACATCCCCTTTGAAGAGCACACCATCATCGACCACAGCTCCTCCGAGATCAGCACCGAGGACTGCGCAGTTCTCTTAAAGGCTGTCGCTGACGAGCTGCAGAACGAGATCTACCAGTTCTATGTAGGCACCAGCTATCGTCACTGCCTGATCTGGGACAAGGGCAGCGTTGTGGAGCTCACCCCTCCCCACGATGTTCTCGGACAGGTGATCGGTCAGTATCTTCCCCAGGATGAGGCACTTCGCAGCATGATGAAGAGAAGCTATGAGATCCTGGTAAATCATCCCTTAAACATCGAGCGCAAGAAGCAGGGCTTAAATCCCGCAAACTGCTGCTGGTTCTGGGGCGCGGGCACCAAGCCTATGCTTGATTCCTTCTCCGAGAAGACCGGCAAGAAGGGCATGATGGTATCCGCAGTAGACCTGCTCAAGGGTATCGCAGTGGGCGCAGGCATGGGCGTTGCTCTGGTTGAGGGCGCAAACGGCGGTCTGCACACCAACTACGCAGGCAAGGTGGAGGCAGCAGTCTCCTCCGTTGTCAACGACGGTTATGATTTTGCATACATTCATGTGGAAGCTCCCGACGAGATGGGCCATCAGGGCAGCGTAGAGCGCAAGTTAAAGGCTGTAGAGCTCCTTGACTCTGAGGTTCTCGGTCCTGTTGTCGAGAAGATGAAGGCAGCGGGAGAGGACGTAAGGATCCTGGTTCTTCCCGATCATCCCACCCCCATCGTTAAGCGTACCCACACCTCCGACTCCGTTCCCTATATGCTCTACGACAGCACCGCAGAGCAGGCTAACAGCTGGGATTACAACGAGAAGGACGGCAAGGCAAGCGGCAACTTCTTTACAAGCGGCCCCGCGCTGATGGAGCATTTCCTGGAAGTATAGTATTTTTGAGAAAAACAAGTGCAGTTTTTACTGTGCGAAAGTGAGGATATAAAAAGATGTCAAAAGTAGTAAAATTCGGCGGCAGCTCTCTGGCAAGTGCCGAGCAGATCATGAAGGTTGGCAAGATCATCAGAGCTGACAAGGAGAGAATTTATGTGGTTCCCTCCGCACCCGGCAAGCGTTTTTCCGCAGACACCAAGGTTACCGATATGCTGTACGGCTGTTACGCACTGGCTGAGGCAGATGAGGATTTTGCGGATGCACTGGCTAAGATCCGCGCAAGATATGACGAGATCATTGAGGGACTCGGACTTACCCTTTCCCTGGATGACGAGTTCGCAACCATCGAGAAGAATTTCCGTGCTCACGCAGGCAGCGATTATGCAGCTTCCAGAGGCGAGTACTTAAACGGTATCGTAATGAGTGCATATCTCGGTTTTGAGTTCATCGATGCTGCTGAGGTCATCGTATTCAACGAGGACGGCAGCTTCAACGCAGACAAGACCGATGAGGTACTCTCCAAGAGACTGGAAGGCAAGAAGGGCGTTGTAGTTCCCGGCTTCTACGGTGCGACCGTGGACGGCAGAGTAAAGACCTTCTCCAGAGGCGGTTCCGACGTCACCGGTTCCATCGTGGCTAAGGCTGCAAAGAGCGATGTTTACGAGAACTGGACCGATGTATCCGGCTTCCTGATCGCAGACCCCAGAATCATCGACAATCCCGAGGCAATTCAGTTCATCACCTACAAAGAGCTTCGTGAGCTCTCCTACATGGGTGCTACCGTTCTTCATGAGGACGCTATCTTCCCTGTCCGCAAGGAGGGCATCCCGATCAATATCCGCAACACCAACAGACCCGAAGATCCCGGTACCTGGATCGTTGGCAGCACCTGCCAGAAGTCCAAGTATGTTGTTACCGGTATCGCAGGTAAGAAGGGCTTCTGCTCCATCAATGTTGAAAAAGACATGATGAACTCCGAGATCGGTTTCGGCAGAAAGGTTCTGCAGGCCTTCGAGGAGAGCGGCATTTCCTTCGAGCATATGCCTTCCGGCAACGACACTCTGACTGTTTTTGTACATCAGGATGAGCTCTTCCTCAAGGAGCAGCAGGTCGTTTCCGCAATCAACAGACTGGCTAAGCCCGACGTCATCGACATCGAGGCAGACCTGGCTCTGATCGCAGTTGTAGGCCGCGGCATGAAGTCCAGCAAGGGTACAGCGGGCCGAATCTTCTCCGCACTGGCACATGCCAATGTAAACGTTAAGATGATCGACCAGGGTTCTTCCGAGTTAAATATCATCATCGGCGTTGAGAACAAGGATTTCGAGGCAGCCATCAAGGCGATCTACGATATCTTCGTACTGACAAGACTTTAATCGATACAAAAATGACCGGAGGCTTTGGCCTTCGGTTTTTTTGTGGTCTGCTCTTTTTTTCACGCAAGATATTGTGTTTTTCATTGCAAGTCAGGCGGGAATCATGTAGAATAGAAAGGTAAAAGAGATTGTCACGCGCAATACGCGTTTTTGTAAAATCGGGGAGAGAATCATGGCAGAGAACCGAAATTTGACCGAACAGGAAAAAAGAGAGATCCGCAGAAAGAGACGTATCAAGAACCAGATCCTTGCATATATTTCCCTTGCGGTTCTGATCCTTCTGATCTTGGGCGCCGCAGCACTTGCGGTAACTCAGTTGAAGAAACTGCTCGATAAGGGCAAGGCACCTGCCGATGATGTAGTCATCGGAGAGGTGGTTGAGGATCTGATCGAGGAAGAGGAGGAGATCCCTACTCCCGAGCCCGAGCCCACCGCAGAGCCCGTGATCGAGCTGACAGAAGAGCAGAAGCTTGATGAGATCATCAATGCGCTTATTGAGGTCATGCCTCTTGAGGACAGGGTGGCAGGTCTGTTCATCACCACACCTGAAGGCATCACAGGCGTAAACACCGCACTGAAGGCCGGAGAGGGCACCAAGAAGGCCCTTGCAGAGCATCCCGTGGGCGGTATCATCTACGCGAAGAAGAATATTTCAAATGCAAGCCAGTTTAAGGAAATGATCGAGAATACCAAGCTTTACAGCTCCTATCCTCTGTTCCTGGCTGTGGCTGAGGAGCCCGGCAACGGACCTCTGGCAGCGACCGGTCTTGCAGCAAAGAGCGACAATGCACAGACCATCGGTCAGAACAATGACGGCCAGGCCGCATACGCTGCAGGTATCGGCATTGCGACCGCAATGGCAGATCTCGGACTGAACCTGAACCTCGGTATCATCGCCGATATGGCGGTTGCTGAGGGCAGCATCGTGGAGAAGCGTTCCTACGGAACCGACGCTACCGTTGCAGGTCAGCTGGCTTACCAGTTCCACATCGGACTGGATTCCATGGGTATCGACACCTGTACCGGACACTTCCCCGGCATCGGCAATTCGATCCAGGATCCCGCCAAGGGACCGGCTACCGTGAACGGTGAGAAGGAAGTCTACGACAACAACGAATTTTATGTATTCGGTGAGGCAATCGGTGCCGGAACCGATATGATCATGACTGCCAATGTTTCCGCACCCGGCTTATCCGATGACGGACTGCCCGCAACTCTCTCCGAGAAGATCATTACCGGCATCTTGCGTGAGGAGCTTCGCTATGACGGCGTGGTCATCACCGCACCCATGAACGAGGCAGCCATCGCCAACTACTATGCAAGCGATGAGGCAGCAGTTATGGCACTGCGCGCAGGCTGCGACATGATCCTCATGCCCGAGAACTTCGAGAAGGCATACAACGGTGTGCTTGAGGCAGTTGCAAACGGTACCGTATCCGAGGAGCGTATCAACGACTCCCTGCGCCGCGTATACCGCATCAAATACGCAGACAAGCTGGAGCAGTAATTTCCACAGCAGAATAAGACAATAAAAAAGGTCTTCCGGGTATCCGGGAGACCTTTTTATATTGTTCGAATTATTGTGTGAAGAAGGCGCAGGCATTCAGGCATAAACTCTGCCTGAAGCAGACACTTCATGCCATGCGCATGCCGGATCAGTTCTTGTGAATATGCTCGGGCAGATAAACGATAACTCTGTTTAAGCCGGGAATGCTCTCGAAGACATGCTGTTTGGCAACGCCTGCGTGCCATACATACTCGGGATCGTTGTCGGAAAGCTCGGTTCCCTTCTGATTTACCAGCTCACGCATGCCCTCACGGAGCTTGTCGAAGAGGGAGATATCTTCAAAGGCAGCCAGATGACCGTGAGCAA
The DNA here is from genome assembly GCA_045643625.1 of Acetatifactor sp. GTDB lineage: Bacteria > Bacillota > Clostridia > Lachnospirales > Lachnospiraceae > Acetatifactor. Next base: position 10,264 of record JAZULD010000027.1, read on the forward strand.
TGTAGGAGGCCTTCTCGTGGAGGAGAGGAGCGACCTTATCAAGGTTCTCAAGACCTTCCTCAACGCTTAAACTGTGAGGCAGCTGCATCCACAGGTGGGAGTTGATGCCGTCGCCGGTGAAGAGCACGCGGTCCTCGTTTAAGAGGAAGCATACCTCGCCGCTTGTGTGGCCGGGGATCTCAATAGTGTCGACGGTAAGACCGCCCAGATCGATGGTGGCATCTACATCCAGACGCAGGAAGCCGGGCTCATCGAAGCCCTTTGCGCGGATGATATCGCTGACATCGGGATGATACTTTAAGAAAACATCGATCAGGGGAAAATCAGCCTCATGGAGATAACCCGGAACGTCAAAAAAGACATTGCCGCCCACATGATCTCCGTGACCGTGTGTATTGACAATCATGATGGGCAGGTCGGTGATCTCTCTGATCTCGGGAAGGAAGTCCACGATGCCGTTCATGGTGTCAACGACCATCGCGCGCTCCTTGCCAACGACCAGGTAGCAGACTGCATTGTGGCAATCGTCAAATGCCCAGACGTGTTCGTTTAATTTTTTGACGATCAGTGTTTTTTCCATAGAATAGCCCTCCAAATCGTTTTATAGATAACAAAAAAGGTTATCCATTCGGATAACCTTCATGAGAGCGCGAGACGGGGATCGAACCCGCGACCCCCTCCTTGGCAAGGAGGTGCTCCACCGCTGAGCCACTCGCGCGTATTCCTGTGTTTCAAGGACAAGTGAAAGTATACTACATGGATTTTGATTTGTCAACATGCATATTGCATTTATTTTTTAAAAAATTTCCAAGACGCTGCTCGATGAGAAGATAGGACACGTAAGCGACGAAAAGGCACACTGCGTAAGCGATAACGGTGCCGATCAGGGAGCGTGCGTTCAAGACGCTGAAATCGAAGATCCTGCGGTCGAGAAACATGACAGGGTAGTAGTGCAGGAGATACAGGGAGAAGCTTATATTGCCTGCTTTCACGATCGCAGCGGGGGATCGCAGGGAAAGTCCGCCCACAAAGAAACAGAGCAGAATGATCAGTGCGGGAACGCCCCAGAGAAGGGGTCTGTAAAAGCCGAGTACGTTTACGGTCTGCTTGGTGTAAGCCAGCACGCCGAAGATCACAAGACCTGCGATCAGGCTTAAGTAGGACAGCAGGTAGGGGTGAGGCCTGTTTTCATAGTACTCATAGATCCTGCGGGCCGCATAGAAGCCTGCCATGCCCAGGATAAAGTCAAGCATCACGGGAGCGCCGTAGAAGGAAAGAGGCGCCCAAATTCCTTGCATAAGAGCGGCAACGGCGACGAGCAGCACGATCATGCCGGAAGCGATCGCTGCGCGCCATTTATGACTGATATGAAAGGCGATGAAGAACAACAGGTAGAAAAAGATCTCACAGTTCACGGTCCAGCCGATGCGCATCAGGGGCTGGAGAATGCCGCCGCCGATGTCAAAGGGGATGAAGAGGAGACTTTTTACAAGGTAGACAGGGTCGGCCTTGGTCTGCTCAAACATCGCAGGGAAAACAAGCAGAAGCAGGAAGGTCAGCACCGTCATCAGGTAGTACAGGGGCAGGATGCGGATCAGGCGCTTCCGGAAGAAGTGTTCGGTGCTTCTCTCGGTGGAGAACATGATCATAAAACCGCTGATGACAAAGAAGATGTCCACGCCGAAGGCGCCGCAGTTTAAGAAGCGGATGTGCTCGGCCACGATGAAGAGGGCGCAGAGTCCCCTGAGCGCCTGAATACTGTCAAATCGGTTGTTGAAAAAGCCGGAGCCTGCCATGCCGCGTAACCTCTGATCGAATGTAATACTTCCCTGTACAGGGGTATAATCATTATATCATTTTTTCCCGGGAAAAAGAAGACCGGCGAAGAATTTATGATTTGGCAAACAATCGGAAACATGGTACAATTATAAAGGATGAATAGGCTTTCCGCGCAGGAAGCGCGGCGGGCGGAAATAGGAGAAGAGACGAACCATGAGCATGGCAGATCAGATCTTTGTGAATATGTGCAGAGACATTCTCGACAACGGTACCAGCACCGAGGGAGAGAAGGTAAGACCTCACTGGCCGGACGGCAGCCCGGCATATACCGTGAAGAAATTCGGCGTGGTGAACCGCTATGACCTCACGAAGGAGTTTCCTCTTCTCACGCTGAGAAGAACAGCGCTCAAGTCAGCCACCGACGAGATCCTCTGGATCTGGCAGCAGAAGTCCAACAACATTCATGATCTGCACAGCCACATCTGGGACGAGTGGGCGGACGAGGACGGTTCCATCGGCAAGGCCTACGGCTATCAGCTGGGTGTGAAGCATCAGTATAAGGAAGGCATGATGGACCAGGTGGACCGTGTGATCTACGATCTGAAGCACAATCCCTTCAGCCGCCGCATCATGACCAACATCTACGTGCATCAGGACCTGCATGAGATGAACCTTTATCCCTGCGCTTACAGCATGACCTTCAATGTGACCCAGAAGAAGGGCGCCGACAGACTGACCCTGAACGCAGTTTTAAATCAGCGCTCACAGGACGTTCTGGCAGCCAACAACTGGAATGTGGTACAGTACTCCGTGCTGCTTCACATGCTGGCACAGGTATGCGATATGGAGGCAGGCGAGCTTGTGCATGTCATCGCGGACGCTCACATCTACGACAGACACATCCCCATCATTGAGGAACTGATCGGCAGAGAGCAGCATCCCGCACCTAAGTTCTGGCTGAACCCTGAGATCAAGGATTTTTACCGGTTTACAAGAAACGATGTACGCGTGGAGGATTATGTGACAGGCGAGCAGATCCTTGACATCCCCATCGCGATTTAGGAGGAATACATATGAATTTGATCGTTGCGGTCGACAATAACTGGGCCATCGGCTACAAGAACCAGCTGCTGGAGCGTATCCCCAATGACCACAAGCATTTCAGAGAGGAGACCATCGGCAAGGTGGTGGTGCTCGGACGCAAGACCTTAGAGACTTTCCCTCAGGGACTGCCCCTTAAGAACCGCACCAACATCATCCTCTCAAGAGATATGAACTACAAGGTGAAGGACGCCATCGTGGTGCATTCCGTTCCCGAGCTTCTGAAGGAGCTTGAGGGCTACCCCTCCGAGGATATCTACATCATCGGCGGCGACAGCGTCTATAAGCAGATGCTTCCCTACTGCGACGTGGCTCACGTGACCAAGATCGACCACGAATATGAGGCGGACACCTACTTCCCCAACCTTGACAAGGATGATGAGTGGGAGATCACCGCGGACAGCGATGAGATGACCTATTTTGACATCGCCTACAGCTTTATCAAGTATGAGAGAAAGCAGGCAGAGGACGTGTACGTGGAGTAATTTGATCGTGCGCACTACTTGACTTTTGCATCAAAAAAGAACATAATATTCTACAAATTAACCAAAGAATCGATAACAGATCGAGGAAAGAAGGACAGACAAATGGAAAAGAAAAACATTGACTGGGGCAACTTAGGCTTTGGATACGTTCAGACCGATATGAGATATGTATCCAATTTTAAGAACGGTGCTTGGGACGAGGGTACCCTCACTCCCGATCCTAACATTGTACTGAACGAGTGCGCAGGCGTACTCCAGTATGCTCAGACCGTTTTCGAAGGCATGAAGGCTTACACAACCTTAGACGGCCGTATCGTTACCTTCCGCCCCGATTTAAACGCAGCACGTATGGCAGAGTCCGCAGCAAGACTTGAGATGCCCGTATTCCCTGAGGATCGTTTCGTAGAGGCTGTTAAGGAGACCGTTAAGGCCAATGCAGCATTCGTTCCCCCTTACGGCAGCGGCGCTACTCTGTACATTCGTCCTTATATGTTCGGCAGCAACCCTGTAATCGGTGTTAAGCCTGCTGACGAGTATCAGTTCAGAATTCTTACCACCCCCGTTGGTCCCTACTTCAAGGGCGGCGTAAGACCTTTAAGACTGAAGATCAGTGATTTCGACCGTGCGGCACCCAACGGTACCGGCCACATCAAGGCAGGTCTGAACTACGCAATGAGCTTACATGCGATCGTTACCGCTCATCACGAGGGTTACGATGAGAATATGTACCTTGATGCAGGTACCAGAACCAAGGTTGAGGAGACCGGCGGTGCTAACTTCCTGTTCGTTACCAAGGACAACAAGGTCGTTACTCCCAAGTCCTCCAGCATCCTTCCTTCCATCACCAGACGTTCCCTGATCCACGTTGCCAAGGAGTATCTTGGTCTCGAGGTTGAGGAGAGAGAGATCTACTTAGAAGAGCTTCCCGAGTTCGTTGAGTGCGGTCTCTGCGGTACTGCAGCAGTTATTTCTCCCGTTGGTACCATCGTTGACCACGGCAAGGAGATCGTTATGGCTAACGGCAGCACCGAGATGGGCCCCATCACCAAGAAGCTGTATGAGACTCTTACCGGTATCCAGATGGGCAGAATCGAAGCTCCCGAAGGCTGGATCGTTGAGATCATGTAATGGTTTTGAGAATAAATTCTCACATTTCTCATTGACAGATAATTTTTTATTAGATATAATGTGCTTAACCGATAAGAATTCAGGTGGCACAGAAGAGGCACTTTACTCCTGTCCTATGTCTTGTAGGACAGGAGTTTTTTTATTCGGTAAGAAGCTTAAAGAGCATTTGAGAAAAAATTATTAAGAGAGGTAGAGAACATGGAACAGAAGATCCCTTACAAGATTTATTTGGACGAAAAGGAAATCCCCAGACAGTGGTACAACGTGCGCGCCGATATGAAGAAGAAGCCCGCTCCCATCTTAAATCCCGGCACTCTCCAGCCCGTTACTCTTGACGAGCTGTCCGGAATCTTCTGCCGTGAGCTCGCTGTGCAGGAGCTGGACGACACCACTCCCTATTTTGATATTCCCGAGGAGATCTTAAACTTCTACAAGATGTATCGTCCCGCGCCCCTGGTTCGTGCATACTGTCTTGAGGAGAAGCTTGGCACTCCCGCACATATCTATTACAAGTTCGAGGGCAACAACACCTCCGGCAGCCACAAGTTAAATTCCGCTATTGCTCAGGCATATTATGCGAAGAAGCAGGGCCTTAAGGGCGTTACTACCGAGACCGGTGCAGGTCAGTGGGGTACCGCACTCTCCATGGCATGTTCCTACTTCGATCTGGACTGCCAGGTTTACATGGTTAAGGTCTCCTACGAGCAGAAGCCTTACAGACGTGAGGTAATGCGCACCTACGGCGCTACCGTAACTCCTTCC
>JAZULD010000028.1:0-2412 GCA_045643625.1 Acetatifactor sp.
GTTGACGATGTTAGCTTCAAGATCCCCAAGGGAACCACCTTCGGTATCCTTGGCTCCACCGGCAGCGGCAAGTCCACCGTAGTTCATCTGCTCAACAGACTCTACGACTTAAACACCGAGGAAGCCCTCCCTCAGGGCGGCACAGGCACCGGACAGATCACCATCGGCGGCACCGACATCGCTTCCATGGACGTCCATGAGCTTCGCCGCAACATCGGCATGGTGCTTCAGGAGCCCTTCCTTTTTTCACGTACCATTAAGGAAAACATCGCCATCAAGGATCCCGGCATGGATGAAGCAACAATCCGCAAGGCCGCACAGATCGCCTGCGTGGACGATGCGATCTCAGAGTTCGTCAACGGCTACGATACCATCGTAGGCGAGCGCGGTGTCACCCTCTCCGGCGGTCAGAAACAGCGTACCGCCATCGCGAGAATGCTCACCGGAAACACCCCCATCATGGTCTTCGACGATTCCCTCTCCGCAGTGGATGCCGAGACCGATTCCCTGATCAGAGAGGCATTAAAAAAGCACCTTACCGACTCCACCGTGATCCTGATCTCCCACCGCATCACCACTTTGATGCATGCGGACTGCATTATCGTCATGGACCACGGCAAGATCATCGAGAAGGGCAATCACGAACAGCTCTTAGCCCTGGGCGGCACCTACAAGCACATCTACGATCTGCAGATGCAGCTGCCTCCCGAGCTCGAAGAAGAACTTAAGAAAGGAGGCTTGTCATGAACAACGAAGTAAAAGAAAAAGAATATGTCACACTTCCCTATTTCGGCATCAACAAGCTCATTCCTTACTTAAAGCCCTACAAGTATATCATCTTAAGCATGACCCTCTTAGGCTTCGTCTCCAGCCTTGTTGACATTGCCATCCCTCTGTTCCAGCAGTATGCCCTGAACCATTTTATTGCGGAGAAGACCTTGAAAGGCCTGCCGATCTTCATTGCAGTCTACATCGTTGTACTGCTGACCCAGGTGGTCTCCAATGTCATCTCCTGCTATCAGGTGGGACAGATCGAGATGTTCACCTTAAGAGACTTAAGACGTGCCAGTTTCAACCACTTGCAGACCTTAAGCTTTGCCTATTTTAACCAGAACAGCGTTGGATATATTCACGCCCGTATGATGAGCGATACCGGCCGTATCGGCGGTCTGGTGTCCTGGAGCCTGATGAACGGTGTATGGCACATGACCTTCCTCTTCGGTTCCATCATCGTTATGCTCACGCTCAACTGGAAGCTCGCCCTTGCGGCGCTGGTCGTAATTCCCCTGGTTGCCCTTGCAGGCTCCTATTTCCAGGGACATCTGGTTCGCCTGGGCCGTCAGGTCCGCGAGATCAACTCCCGCATCACCGGCAATTTCAATGAAGGCATCACCGGCGCCAAGACCACCAAGACACTGGTTGTCGAGGATATCATGACAAAAGATTTCGACGCCACCAGCGAAGAGATGATGACCACCTCCGTGCGCTCCTCAAGATACCGCGCACTGTTCGTATCGGTGATCTCCTTCTCCTCCTACACCGCTCTCGCCCTGGTACTCTTCCGCGGCGGCGCACTGACCATCGACGGCGTCATTAAGTTAGGTACTCTTTCTGTTTTTGCAACCTATGCAATTCACATGATGGAGCCCATTCAGTGGATCGTTCAGGCACTCTCCGACCTGATCACCGTGCAGGTCAATGTTGAGCGTTTCACACGCCTTATGGAGACCGAGTCCGATGTGGCGGACACTCCTGAAGTCATTGAAAAATACGGCGACTCCTTCACTCCCAAAAAAGAAAACTGGGAGCCCTTACACGGCGATATCGAGTTTAAGGACGTTACCTTCCGCTATCCCGACGGTGAGGAATATGTTCTGGAGCACTTCAATCTGAAGGTTCCCCAGGGCAGCAATGTGGCTATCGTAGGTGAGACCGGTGCCGGCAAATCCACTTTGGTCAACCTCTTATGCCGATTCTTTGAGCCCACAGAGGGCGAAGTCCTCATCGACGGCAGAAACGCCCGCGAGCGCTCACAGCTCTGGCTGCACTCCAATATCGGTTATGTTATGCAGACCCCTCACCTCTTCAGCGGCAGCATCAGAGACAATCTCCTCTACGGCAACCCCAATGCGACACAGGAACAGATCGATGCGGCAGTAAGAAGCGTCCATGCCGAGGACATTATCGCCCGCATGGAAAAAGGCTACGACAGCGATGTTGGCGAAGGCGGCGACCTCCTCTCCACCGGTGAAAAACAGCTGCTCTCCTTCGCCCGTGCGATTCTGGCAGATCCCAGGATCTTCGTACTGGATGAGGCGACCTCCTCTGTCGACACCGTGACCGAGAAACTGATCCAGGATGCGATCACCAATACCCTGGCAGGCAGAACTTCCTTCATCATTGCCCACCGCC
>JAZULD010000029.1:0-5627 GCA_045643625.1 Acetatifactor sp.
TAAACTATAAGACGATGGAAGTTACGGTAAAATGACAGATATCAATTTATCCTCGGGGGAAAAACATATCATTCTCACGGGAAGCCGCGGAAGCGGAAAGACTACTCTTTTAAAGGAGCTGAAAGTACAATTCGGCGGGGACGCGGTCCCCGGTCTGGTCACATGGAGCGAGCCCGGCAAGGCAGTCTACATGCGCAGGACGGGAAGCGACGAGCGGATCACAGTGGGCGTTTTTGACCCTACAAGCACATCGAAGGAAAACCGTATGAAGCCTGTGACGGAAGGATTCGAGGTCACAGGAATCGCGCTTCTGGAGGAACTGACAGAAGACCCCTCGGAGTGGGTGAGCGTAGACGAGATCGGCTATCTGGAAGGGGAGTGCCTAACCTATCTTCGGAAGCTTGAGGAGCTTTTCTCGAGGAAAAGAGTGATGGCGGTGGTGCGTAAGCAGGACGCAGCGCATCTGAATGCCCTTGTCCGGAGGGAGGATGCACTCGTGATCGATCTTGACCTTTACGAGAAATAACGACAAAAACCCTTATTTTAAGGCAATGCTACGGAAAGTAGCGAAAAAATACATGAATGACAACGATGTTTCCTTGTTTGGTAAAGTGAGTTTTACTATTCTGTGAGGGAAGCAAAACCAACCGAACGGAGGAGAAAGAAATGTCTTTAGAAGAACAGATCAAACATTACAGAAAACAGGCCGGCCTCTCTCAGGAGGCAATGGCCGAGAAGATCGGCGTATCCAGACAGGCCGTCACCAAGTGGGAGACCGGAACCGGCACACCCGACATCGCGAATCTGATCGCGATCGCGGAGCTGTTCCAGGTGTCCGTCGATGAGCTCGTGTCCGGAGAAAAGAAAGAGAAGAAGCAGTCCGCATATATCTACGAGAGCAGAACGGAATACGATATCGACCGGAAGAAAAATTTTGACATCAAGCTGGGCGGCGCCAACATTGCTTCCGTGAAAGCCTACGACGGCGAGAAGGTGGCGGTGACTCTTTTTTCCAATATCATCAGAGACCTGCAGAGTGATTACAAAGTGAAGATCGACGATGTGAAAAACAGGATCGACATCGGAATGCACCGTCTGAACGGGGCGACGGAGACCGCAGCCAAGGAAGGTCTGGTGGTGCAGATCCTTGTTCCTAATAAGTATCTGGGCAAGATCGAGCTTGCAGTGAATGCGAAGAGAGTGGAACTAACAGGAATCGAGAATGAGAGCGTTGAGTTAAGCGGCAAGATCGCGGAGGTCAGCCTGGACGGCTGCAGGACCGAGGTCGAGATCGATTCCAATTTAGACCTGCAGATCGATGTTCTGTCCCACGAGGGCGACATCGAGATCAACCAGGTTGCGGCAACCTCGAGGATCGTTGTGCCCGAGAGTTATCACTTCAGAGCCGCTGCGAAGGGAATCGCAACCAAGATCCTCTATGAATGTGCCGGTAGGCAGGCGGAAGATTTCTCGGACGCCGAGGCGGACAATGCGATCGAATTAAACGGCATGAAAAATGAGCTGGTAATTGCGAAGGCGGAAGCATAAAGGCAGGCTGAACTTTTTGAGGAAGGGGGAGAAGCGGATATGCGCAAATTGTTGATGTTTGACCTGGACGGCACACTGCTTAGGTCAGACAGAACCATTTCCGAACGAACGTTGACCGCGCTTGCAAGGTGCAGGGAGCATGGATATATCATCGGCATCTCCACCTCAAGAGGGGAGCAGAACTGTTATCTTTTCCTAAAGAGGCTTACGCCGGACATCCTGATCACCTGTGCCGGTGCCCTGGTGAAAAAAGACGGCGAGTACGTGTACAAGGCGCTTTTTTCCGAGGAGAGGACCCGTGAGATCATTGCGCAGGCCCGCGCGATCTGCGGCCCGGACAGCGAGATCACGGTGGATACCGTGGCGGGGCATTTCTGGAACTACAAGATCGACCCGAAGGTCTTGGACAGCACCTGGGGCGACAGCGTGTGGACGGACTATCGTGACTTTCACGAGGAGGCGCTGAAGATCTGTGTGGAGGTTTTTGATGAGACCAAAGCAGAAGAATTGCAGGCAGCATTGTCCGACTGCGACTGCAGCCGGTTCTCCGACGGCTGCTGGTACAAATTCACGAAGAAGGGTGTGACCAAGGAGGATTCAGTGGGAATCGTCTGTGATGCCTGCGGGATCGACCTGTCTGATGTGATCGCTTTCGGAGACGATTTCGCCGACATTGAAATGCTGAAAACAGCCGGCATCGGCGTGGCCATGGGCAATGCGATCCCCGAGGTGAAGGCTGCGGCAGACATTATCATCGGTTCTAACGACGAGGATGGAATCGCCGTGTATCTGGAAGAAAACATAATAGGATAAAAAAGAACCTCCCCGGGAACCCTCGGGGAGGTTTTAGCGTCTATAGGGGTGAAGGGAGGTTTTCACAATGATAAAGAAGACATTTATATTGCTTGGTCCGGCGCTTGCGCTGTCTGTTTTGATGACTGCCTGCGGGCCTGAGAGTACAGCAGGTGAGGCGGAACAGGAGCCGGTTATCGAATGTGCGGAGGTGACGCCGGAGGGCACTGCGATCCTTGATGGAGAGATCACAGACGAGCAGTCCGTGCCTGCCATGACGGATGACAGCAGCGAAGCCGGGGAGGCACCTTGCGGTCTGACCCTGACAGCAAAAGACGTGACGGCTGAAGGGCTGACTTTGGTTTTTACACAGTCGGGCGGCAGCCCCACAGGGGAGCTGGAGACAGGCTGCGATTTTTCGCTGGAAAAATACGTGAACGGCGTCTGGACGCCGGTGGATTATCGTGTGGATGAAGTGGCCTGGACGGAGGAAGCATACATGATCGCCCGCGGCGGTGTGTTTGAGATGGACATCAACTGGTCCTATATTTACGGGAAATTGGAGCCCGGCATCTACAGAGTCTGCAAGCCTTTCATGGACTTCCGCGGCACTGCGGACTTCGACCTTGGAATGCTCTATGCGGAGTTCGTGATACGGTAGATCGGGCGCTTTACTTCCACAGATCGCCCCATACCCTGTCGCAGAGGTTTACACAGTAGTCGTAGGAGAAGGCAGGATCCTGGGAGCGGATGGCATTGGCGGCGCCAAGCTCCGCATCGTAGGAAGAGAGGGGCAGCACGCTGACGCCCTCGGGGCCTTTCTGCAGGTGGCAGACCAGAGCGGTCACACCGTAGTCGGAGATCACAGCCTCACCGTCCTCGTTCATGGTGACGGTGACCTGCGCCATGCCGCCCACCATACGGTTGGCCACGTCAGGGCCGGTACCGGAGGTCCAGTTGACGAAATTGCCCAGAGAATAGTAGATCAACATCTCATGACCGGTCTCCTCATCGCGCACGAGCTCGACGGGCTCGATGACATGAGGATGGGTGCCAAGCACCAGATCCACGCCGCTCTTTAAGAAGATATCGGTCCACTTCTGCTGCATGGAGTCGGGGGTCAGGCGGTACTCGGTGCCCCAGTGGGGGCAGACGATGACAAAATCGGCAAGCTCTCTTGCCCGCGCGATGTCCGCGGTCACTTTTTCCTTATCAAGCAGGTCAACCGCGTAAGGCATGCCGTCGGGGAGCGGGATGCCGTTGGTGCCGTAGGTGTAGTTGAGGATCGCTATACGAAGAGTGCTCACCGCATTGGAAACGCTGTAGACAAAAGGCTCCGCGCCGCCTGCGGTGGAGGTGGAGGGATCGGAGTGAATGCCTAACACTGTGATGTCGGGGAAGTGCGCCTCCCAGTTTTCGGCGCAGTTGACAAGACCCTTGCGGCCCTTATCCATGGCGTGGTTGGTGGCGTGACAGATCACGTCAAAGCCGGCGTCCGACAGGGCATCCGCAAGAGAGTAAGCCGCATTGAAGCCGGGATAGCCGGAGATGCCAAGCTCCTCGCCGCCGATGATGACCTCCTGGTTGACCAGGGCAAGGTCGGCGCCTGAGATCAGGTCCTTGGTGCCCTCAAAAAGAGAACGGTAGTCGTAGCTTCCGTCCTCCTGCTTGCAGCTCTGTTCCACGGGGGTGTGCAGCAGTACATCGCCTGTCATGATGAGGCTTACGGAGAGAGGTGCGGGAGTGGCAGTGGGCTCGGGAGTCGCTGTAGGCTCGGGAGTCGCGGGTACTTCGGAAACTTCCGGCGTGGACTCGCAGATCTCGGGATTACAGCCCGGGGCTTTCGGAGCCTCGGTGACAGTAACGACATCTGTGTCATTTTCTGCTTTCGCACCGGCAGCGGAATTTTTTCTGCCGCAGCCTGTGAGAGCGGTGCACAGCAACAGAATACCGAGAAGCATATAGGGGCCTGCATGGCGCGTGAAGCGTTCGTGCAGGTTCTTTTTTGAGTAAAATAAGTTCATGGGGAACCTCCTTTTTGCAGGGATCGAGATTATTATAATACGCCCGGAATCGGCTGTCATTACAAAAGATGCACTATACTTTGAGGGCAGTTGGCGTTATAATGAAAGGACGGGATAAAAGAAGATCAAGGAGGACACCATGAATAATTTCATTAATTTTTCCCTGGAAGGCAAGATCGCTTTGGTAACAGGCGCATCTTACGGTATCGGTTTCGCCATCGCATCCGCATACGCTGAGGCAGGCGCTACCATCTGCTTTAATGATATCAACCGCGAGCTGGTTGACAAGGGCCTGGCAGCATACGCTGAAAAAGGCATCAAGGCTCACGGCTATGTATGTGACGTCACCGACGAGGCAGCAGTGAAGGAACTGGTTGCAACCATCGAGAAGGAAGTCGGCGACATTGATATCCTGGTGAACAATGCAGGTATCATCAAGAGAATTCCCATGACTGAGATGAGCGCAGAGGACTTCAGAAAGGTCGTTGACGTTGACCTGAATGCTCCCTTCATCGTCTCCAAGGCAGTCATTCCTACCATGATCAAAAACGGCGGCGGCAAGATCATCAACATCTGCTCCATGATGTCCGAGCTGGGTCGTGAGACCGTTTCCGCATACGCAGCAGCAAAGGGCGGCTTAAAGATGCTGACCCGCAACATCTGCTCCGAGTACGGTCAGTACAACATCCAGTGCAACGGCCTTGGTCCCGGTTACATCGAGACCCCTCAGACCGCTCCCTTAAGAGAGCTGCAGCCCGACGGCAGCAAGCATCCCTTCGACCAGTTCATCTGCGCAAAGACTCCCGCAAACAGATGGCTGAAGCCCGAGGAGCTTACCGGCCCCGCAGTTTTCCTGGCATCCGAGGCGAGCAACGCTGTCAACGGCCACATCCTCTATGTGGACGGCGGTATCCTGGCTTACATCGGCAAGCAGCCCGGTTAAGCATCCTAAGCGATGCCCGGTATGACCGGCGCATAAGCGAGGCTTGGCAGAGCAATCTGTAAATAAACGTGCCGGAGCACGGTCGTAAGCGACACGAATTTTGGCATGAAGCCTTAGAATTTGCAAAAATGACAACAATGTCACAAATATAAAGCATAAATTTTACAACACGAAAGGAACATCATCATGAAAATCGCACTGATCAATGAGAACAGTCAGGCTGCAAAGAACGAAATGATCTGCAGCACTCTGAAAAAAGTTGTTGAGCCCATGGGACATGAGGTATTCAACTACGGTATGCTCGGCGCAGAGGATCCCAA